>NZ_JBPCXO010000507.1:0-13304 GCF_051008435.1 Endozoicomonas sp.
CGAATATTTATCAGCACCAACGGGGGCTATTTAAAGAGACGGTTGGTAAATTCATTGAGAGTTTTGCAAAGAGTAAAGACCACCTGCTACCAAAATTAGCAGGTGCCATCAATGCGTAAGTCCTAAGGTTTCTGAATGACGATGAACGATGCAGTGATCCTTGAGCCACAGGCGTACTGACCCCTCTGTGCCCCATTCTGGGATGAGAGGCACCTTCCCTGTCTCCGACGGGCTTCCAGTCCGGAGTCAGTAAAGATTGAGGTTTATCGCCTGCCGGTGTCGCCATTCGTTTAACCCATCCCTGATCGTGAATACTGAGAACAAAGCCTCTTTTGACAGTTTGCCAAAAAGAGGGGAATTCTCTCCTATAGACGTTGGATGCCTGGAGAGGACAAGAGTTCTAAAGCGGGGTTTAGTAAGGCTAACGGAGCAGTTAGCCTTCTATCTTTCAGAGCGCTTATACGAAAATAATCAGTGCCAGAGCCACCAGGCCCAGAACCGTCAGGGAGGCAGCGATGGCTGCAACCAATTTGTGATTACTTTTATCCACTTTGACACAGCCATCCAGCTGCTTTGCTCCTTCCTGGATAGAAAAGGCTGCGTTGTCAATCATGGACTCAATCGTATCGAACTGCTTCCCCTGGTCGTAAACCACCTGACTCATGCTGTTGAAAATGTCATTCAGATCCCTGATTTCCTGCTCCAGTCTTCTCAGTTCCTCTGCCCGGGTAATGGTTGTTTGAGCCTCTCTTTCTAACTGCAGCATGGCTTGTTGCTCTTCAAGCTGAGCTTCAGCTGTGACTTGCATGAAATCCACTTCATCATCCAGAGGGGAAAAACGTGGACTGGCGTAATGTCTCTGATGCTTGACTTCTTCCATGGCGGCAAGTGTTTCACGAGCTTTGATTTCCTGGGTTTCCATATCACCCTTCAGCTGTTTCATGGCCATTTCCAGAGGAACTGTCATGACATCGTCAGAATCGTGTTCAGGCATGTTTTGAGGGGTTTCGAGATCTCGTGAGGCTCGATCAATATGATCATTCAAAAGCTTTTCTGAAGCGTGACCTTTCAAAAGCTCAGGGGCCGTTTGCAGTAGCTCTCTAGCAACCGTTGCCGTTGAGGCAGAGTTCCCGTCTGAAGAACCGGTTAAACTCGCTGCAAACTGCGTTTGCAGAGCACTCAGTTTGGTTTTGAAAGTCTGCAAAGCATGCTTCTTTTTAGCTTTCTCTGTAGTTTGGGCAGGGCGGGCTTTAACAGAGGTTTTCTGTGGCTCATTTTGCCCGCAGTTCTCTGTCCGAACCTGTGTTTTGCCGTTACCTGTAAAAGGGTTCCATCTGGAGTTACTGACTTTCTCACCCGCAGATTTCATGGCTCCTTTGCCCGCTGATTTCACGGCTTTGGTAAAGCGTTTCCCATAGCTTTGGGCTAGATCTGTATAAAACAACATAGAGTTACCCCCCCCTATCCGAGCATTTATTCTGGAAATATCCTCGCAGATTGCCGCAGGAATACACTGTCGAGCCGGTTAGTCTTACTGACAGTTATTGGCTCTGTTCTCCCCGGGGAGAGTTTTGGGGTGGGTTATTGGCGTTAACTTTACGATCAGTTGCGGGGGTAGATAGAGCGGAATTGGGCTGCTCCCGGTCCTCAAATTCCTGATCGGTTTGGTATCTTTGTATTTTAATCTGATGAGTTGGCCCTTTCCTGCAATTGCAGCAACCAAGGCAGCTTCTGAACAGACAGTTCACCTGAATCATCCTGGAAGCCATTGATGGACGAAAGTCCTGGTACAGCCCTTTAATCATCTGAGGGCTTTCTTCCCATACTATTTTGCTTAATGAGAAAGGTTCTTTCAGGTTGATCATGACTCTGTTCATTTCATACAGTGAGACAGGTCTTGAATGCTCAGGATGGGCAGTGACAACAATGACAGCAAGGCTCTCTTCTTCAGACAGCCTTGTCGATTGCAGGGGTTCCAGTTTAGCGTCAGACCAGCTTGAACCGGTATAGAGTACCGTGCCAGAAAGTGTTTCGGAATCTAAAGCCTGGCACTTCAGCCAGACTTCCTGCGGTTGATCTGGTGTGACTACCTGGCAGGCCATCCCCTCAATACTGGAAAGCTGTGGAGTACTGTCCATTTTGAGCAGAACAAACTCGCTGGTATTGCGAAATTGAATGATGAGAGCCCGACTCTGGGGGTGTAGCTGTAAATCATGAAGCGGTTGGGCTGATTCATGATGTTGAGCCAGCTCAAGGCTTGAAACGGTTGAGCTTACATAATGATGTTCTGTGTTTTCTGTACCGGACTTTGTATCGATCTGGATACGGGTAATATCATTCTTATGATCCAGTCTCTGGAAGCAGTTTTCTCCCGGACAGGAAACTAATTGAGTATCGGTGCCATTGATAGAAAGTAGACCAACAGCGAATGCGAAATTTGGAAAAAGCAGTGAAAGGAAAGTGCTAAGAATACAAAAAGAAAATGTGAATTTCATTTTGATTTCCAAGCAATCTAAGAAGCTCAAAGAATAGTTGAATAAGCATTAACATTGTTGATTTGAAGAGCCATAAATCTTTGTACAAAGGCTTTTATTTTTAGAGCGGATCGTTTTCTTTTAAAGAGGATTGAATGCCGGGAACTCTGCAGACTGAGCAACAGTCATCTATATAACAGCCATTCTTTTGAATTCAGCTTTCTACAGGAGCAATAAACAATGAGATACCTTGCTGCACTGGTATTTGGGTTACTAACGACTTCTTCATTGGCCTGGGCCAGTCCCGACGCGTCCGAGATCTTCAAGCTGATCAATGAGCGCTTGGGTTATATGGAGGATGTAGCCCTTTTCAAGAAACAGGCTGGCAAACCGGTTGAAGATGTACCCAGAGAAAATACAGTGATAGAAAAAGCGACGCTAAAAGCCAGAGATGAGCAGCTTGATCCGGAGTTCATTGCCGGTTTTTTCCGGGCCCAGATCGATGCAGCCAAAGCCATTCAGTATCGCTATCTGGCCGACTGGTTGTCTCATCCGGTTGATCAGGAGCCCAGAGATTTGCACAAGGTTGTCCGACCTGCCTTGTTGAAACTGGGCAATGAAATTACTACGGATATCAGTGAATATCTTAAAGAAGGGAACCGCTTCTCTAACGATCAGCTGAAAAAGTTTATGACCATAGTGGATGTCAAAAATCTGAGTGACAGTGACAAGCGCCGATTATTTGAAAAGCTGCAGGAGATTCGTCGAATCCAGTAGCCTTTTGTGAAGGCTTTCAGAAAGTATCTTTGCTGGTCATCCGGGTACCCTGTTGAAGGGATGTTTCTGGCCGATCCAGTTAAAATCAGCACTCTAATCAAATCGCTATGAAGCCGTTTACTGCCAAACACCATCAGCAGGCTCCCAACCTGGGCCATTGGCTGACGTTTTTGCTGCCTTCCCTGGTGGGTTTGCTGCTCTTTGTTATGCCCATTGTTATTGAGGGTGAATTGACTATTCCTGTGGCGATTCTTGCCAGCCTTCTGAAGTCGGCGTTATCAGGGTATCTGCCCACCCTTATTACCATGATACTGGTTGTTTCCTGCTTGATGACGCTGCTGACCAAGCTGTTCAGTCCTCACTGGATCATGGATCGAAACTTTCTGGCAGGGTTGTTTGATATCAGTCCTTTATGGTGTCTGGTCCGGCTAGCCGGGATGATCTTTGTCCTGATCGGCTATTTTCAAGCAGGACCCGAGGCCATTTGGTCCGGGTCAACCGGGGGGATGGTGCTGAATGACCTGATGCCCACCCTGTTTGCAGTGTTTCTGTTTGCCGGTCTGTTGCTGCCCCTTTTGATGAACTTTGGTTTGCTGGAGTTGCTGGGAACATTAATGACCCGGGTGATGAGACCCGTGTTTAATCTGCCAGGCAGGGCTGCTATTGACTGCATAGCTTCCTGGTTGGGTGATGGCAGCGTTGGGATACTGATGACCAGCAAACAGTATGAAACGGCACATTATACCCAGCGGGAAGCTGCTGTAATTGGTACTACTTTCTCAGCTGTTTCCATTACCTTTTCGCTGGTGGTGATTGCTCAGGTCGGGTTGGAGCACTTGTTTGCGCCTTTTTACCTGACGGTTTGCCTTTCTGGCTTGGTGGCAGCCATTATTGTTCCCCGGCTACCTCCGTTATCCCGGAAAAAAGATCTTTTTATTACTGGAAAAGGTCGAACCGGCGATGAGGAAACGGTACCGAAAGGGCATGGAAGTTTAAGCTGGGGTTTGCGGCTGGCTCTGCAAAAAGCCTCCCACACCGGGAGCCCAGGGCAAGTATTGGTCGATGGATTAAAGAATGCCATCGATATGGTTTTTGGTGTTTTACCGGTAGTGATGGGGGTGGGTACTGTTGCGCTGATGATCGCTGAGTACACGCCGATTTTTCACTATCTTGGCTTACCATTTGTTCCCTTGCTGGAGTTATTACAGATTCCTGAAGCGGAAATTGCTTCAACGACAATGGTTGTTGGTTTTGCGGATATGTTTGTTCCTTCGATTCTGGCCGCTTCTATCAGTAGTGAAATGACACGGTTTGTCATTGCTGCTCTCTCTCTGACCCAGTTAATTTATCTCTCTGAAGTGGGTGCGCTGCTGTTGGGAAGTCGAGTTCCTGTCTCCTTGCTGGAACTGTTTGTGATTTTCATTCTACGGACTCTGGTCACCCTTCCTGTCATTGCCGGTATGGCCCATCTCATTTTTTAAGAGTTCCTGAAAATCTGTCACACTTAAGCTTTCGGGAATTCAGACCGAACTTGCCTTCAGTTCAACTGGCTCCCAGGCTTTACTGCTGAGTCGATGATCCATTCTGGAGACTGGTATGGAGGTAATTGTCGTTGTAACCTTGGGCAACATTAAACTGTTATAAGTAGAGTTAATCGTTTCGTTCCTTTTGGCAATGAAATGACGTCCACAATCGAAACCCCAAGCCGTATCCCGCTATCTGGAGATTCCCATGAGCGAACTATTGCAGCAGTATGAGGCACTCGCCAGCGCTACTCTTGATAAGGCTCAATCCCTGCCGTTTAAGGTTTACCAGGAACCGTCTGTTTACGAGCTGGAAGCCCAGAGAATTTTTTCTGAAGACTGGGTATTTGTCTGTACCGAGCAGGAACTGCCAGAGACAGGGGACTACTTTGCTTTGACGCTTGCAGGGGAGTCCCTTGCCATTGTTCGTGGTCAAGATGGCCAGCTGCGGGCCTTGTCAAACAACTGCCGCCACCGGGGTACGCCGCTGTTGGATGAAGGTTTTGGCAAAGTAGAAAAGAATATTGTCTGTCCCTACCACGCATGGACTTATGATGATCAGGGAAAGCTGAAGGGGATTCCTTTTCCGGGCAGTATTCCCCTCGAGAAAGAAGAGCATTGCCTGCCTGAGTTTCATCTGGATACCTGGATGGGCCTGGTTTTTCTTAATCTGTCGGATCATCCGCTACCCCTTGCTGAAAGGTTGCAGGGCCTTGAATCCTACACCTCAGTCTTTGAGCCAGAGCAATTCACTCATGCTTCCGAGAGTCAGTCAGAACACTGGCAGAGTAACTGGAAACTGGCTATGGAAAACGGCATGGAGAGTTATCACTTATTCAAAGTACATAAAGAAACTCTGGAACAAATCACGCCGTCCAAAGAGAGTTTTTATGTGGCGGGTTGTACTGAGTGGGCTGTCACTGGAGGTAAGATCAAAACGGGTACCAGCAAATTTATGAAGTGGCTGGCAGGAGATTACCCTGAAGCCTACGACCATTATCTTCTGCTTTCTCTGCCGCCTTCCATGATTGCGATTATGGATTATGAATCGTTCAGTTGGATCAACATTCTTCCGGTCAATGCAGAAGAGAGTATGATTCGTTCAGGCTATCTGACCAAGAAGAACTACGGTAAGGAAGACAAGACCAGCAAATCATTTACCGAGGCTTTCTTTGCTGAAGACAAATGGATCTGTGAACGAGTGCAGAAAGGGATGCAGTCCAGAAAAGGTAAAGGAGGCAAGCTGGTGGAAATGGAAAGGGTGGTTGTCGACTTTCACCGCTACCTGGCCTCAAGAATGTTTGAAGCCCACAGTCATGACTTCTTTGAATCTGAGAAAGCGGAAATCTTTAAAGTCGGATAGAAAATAGGGACAATGGATAACGGATGTTAGTCACGAGCGACCGAAATAGCTTTTCGTCACACTCTCGATGAAACGCTATTCATGATAATAAGGTACAAGCATTTGAGTCGTAAAAAAGAAGCGACCCGTAAAAAAGCTATGGATACAGCGATTGCGGTTCTGGCTAAAACAGCCAATGCATCATTGTCCGATATTGCAGAAGCTTCCGGTATAGGTCGTACGACGCTCCATCGATACTTTCCAACACGGGAAGATTTAATCAACGCTCTGTCTCTTCAGGCCATTGAGGAGACCAATGCGGCTATTGAGCCCCTATGGAGTGAAGACCGACCGGTAAATGATGTGCTAATGGATATTCTCGAGGCGATGATTCCCCTGGGAGACCGTTATCATTTCTTATACAGGGAGAGGAGTGGCTATGAGAATACGGAAATTGCCACAGCTTATCTGGAGCAGAGAGGAGGGATCCAAAGGCTGATTAAACGCCTGAAAAAAGAAATGATTATTTCTGCCAGCGTGCCAGACGAGTGGGCCGAAATTGTGATCGATAATATGCTCTGGTCGGCCTGGCAGGCGATTGACGAAGGGGTGATTGCTCCTAAACAGTCTGCCCGAATGGTGTATAGCACCATATGTTCAGGCTTATCCTGGCCACAAGATTAATCGAGTGGGGTTGCAGTCAATCGGCCCTGCTGTTCCTGATATTCCCTGGGACTTTGGCCGGTCCATCGCTTGAATGCTTTGCGAAAGTTGGCGGTATCAGCAAATCCCAGTAATGCCGCTATGGATTCAAAGTCCAGTGCTGAGTTTTGAAGATAGTCCAGGGCTCTGCTTTTACGCTCAAGGTTGACCAGTTCCCGGTAGCTGGTGCTTTCCTCTGACAGTTTACGCCTAATAGTCCTCGCCGACATGTTAAGCGCTTCAGCCATGGCTTCAAGATCAATAGAACGACCTTCATTGGCTGAGAGTATCTGCTGGATTCTTACCTTGATGTCATCATGCCGATAGGACTGAACTTTCTTCTGCCTTTTTTCACAATGCTGGCGGGCAATTCGATAGTTGATGGGATTACTTCTGGGGAGCCTCAGATTCAGAAAACGGTCATCAATGATGTAAGACGTTTCATGAGCATCAAATAGGACCGGGCATTTAAACAGTCTTTCGCAACTTTCTTTATATTCTGGAGCTGAATAGCTCAGGTGAACTTCACGAAACTGAAAGGGAAGGTCGATCAAGTCTTCGAGGACGGAATGAGTACCCATCAGAATCACTTCAGAAGCAAAAGCCTGACTGACGGCAAATTCAATATTACTTCTTCGTTTCAGACCAACCAGAAGGCCTCATGAACAGGGGTAATTGTAAAGTCGAAAGGACTGCGGACAAAATCCCGGTAGTGGTTGGCAAGTCCCAGGGCGTGATTGATATCCAGACAGCTGCTCATGGCAGAGCCCAGAACCCCCCAGCGAGTGAGATCCATACAGTTACCGATCAGCAGACCAACATCCTTTCTTTGACTCAGACGAAAGGCATTTCGGTAGATGATGTCAAACTGTCGCCAGGAGAGTAGCACTTCGGGGTCAGTCAAACAGCTTTCCGGAAGACCTGTTCCCAGCAGTAGCATAGACAGGCTTATTTCTTCTTCCAGCAGTAGCTGATGAATGCGATAAAGCTCATTGCCCGGAAAGAGGGCTTGATCCTCAAAGACCATACTGTACATCCATTGACTTGTAATTATTGTTGGAAGTCGTATATGACAGGCACTAAATAGCAAGTCGTCAGAAATCAAGATCGAATCAAAAAACCAGAGAGCCCGACAGGGCTCTCGAGGTTGTCAGAGCAGTGCAGGCAGCCTGCGTGTTAACTGGACTTTATCAGACACCATACTTCCAGTCAGAGCGAAGCCATGCAGCTCTTTACCATCCGTAAACAGTGCACAAACATTGCAGCCATTCAGCTCAACCTTCCAGCTTCCTTTGGCTGATGGGGCGGGTGGCGAGGTGACCAATGGACAGGCTGGCGTTTTTACTACGACAGGCATGGGTCCATATTTTACGGCGGTTGGAGTACCAGCAAGGTTTTTGGCCAGCACACGGGCGCAGGCCATAAGAGGCATGACATACTGAAGATTCAGGCCTGAAACTTCAGCACAGTCTCCCAGGGCAAAGATATCGTTGTGACTGGTTTCCAGTTGCTGATTAACTTTAATCCCTTTGTTGATAGCCAGACCTGCCTGAGCAGCCAGTGTGGTTCTGGGTCTCAAACCAATGGCTGAAAGAACCAGGTCTGCCTGAATACGCTGTCCTGAGCTCAGGGTGACAGCCAGTTCACCGTTATCTTTCGTTGCTTTCATGCACTTCATTATAAGAAGCCTGAAAGTGATGGCTTGAGTCACTGGAATCAGTGGATAGCCAGTCAGATGCATCGCATGCTCTACGTTGTTACGGCGCTTGTGCTGTTATCAGGCGTGTTGATGATGGAAAGGGATATCAATGTTTTTCATCTGTTCTCGCTGCCTTATCTGATTGAAGATCGAGAGCTGACCGCACTGATGAATCAGGTGCACAAATACAGTTGTATGTTATTGGGTGTCATGGTGATTGCGCATATTGCGGCTGTGATCAAGCACCAGTTGAGTGGTAACAATATACTGAAGAGAATGCTGTGACCCTTCATCAAGAAGGGTCTATTTGATCAGATCTGAAGGTTTTTCAGGCGCATTCTGATGTGGTCCGGGATGGGAGCTGAAGAATGCGTTCTGCGATCGACAAAAACGTGAGTGAAAGTGCCATGAGCTGACGCTTCTTTTTGCCCTACTCGATACACAGCCAGCCCATATTCAACAGAGCTGTTACCTATTTTATTGACTCTCAGGCCTATTTCCAGGTCATCGGGGTAGGCGACTGAACTGACATAGTTGCATTGAGAGTGGACGACGTATCCGACAATTTCATCTGTTTCGGTATTAAGGTCACACTCGTTGATCAGAAAGTGACCGATGGTGGAGTCAAAATAGGCATAGTAGTGGGCGTTGTTCATATGCCCATATTGGTCATTATCATTCCAGCGGGTGTTGTATAGCTTAAAGTAGCGGTAATCACTTTTAGGGTGTACATCGCGCTTCATATTCTTATTCCATAAATTGGCGGGGCAGCAGTGTCCTGCTGCCGAGGACTCTGACCGGAATAACATCTGACCACCTGATCAGTAGAGAGCTTATTCCGGCCAGCTTCCTGGTTTACAGCGTACTTTCGGTACCAAAAACAGTCGTGAACTGATGGGAAAGCGTACCACCATTGCCGTGGGCAATAGCCAGTTCAGCATTTTGGATCTGTCTTTCTCCTGCCTGTCCGCGCAACTGGGTGACTGCTTCAATCATGCAGAAAGTACCGTACATGCCAGGATGCACGCAGGAAAGACCGCCGCCATTGGTGTTGACGGGCAAACTTCCTCCGGGAGCAATCTGACCGTCAGCCACAAATGCTCCGGCTTCTCCTTTCTTACAGAAACCCAGGTCTTCAAGGAATAGCAGTGTGTTGATGGTAAAAGCATCATAAAGTTGAACAACATCGACGTCAGACGCCTTAATACCTGCCATCTCATAGGCACGGCTGCTACTTTCTATGGCAGCAGTGAGAGTAAGGTCTGGCATCTGACTGATCTCACGATGCCAGTGTGCGTCGGCAGCACCCAGCAGATAGACAGGCTTTTGAGGAAGGTCTTTAGCCCGTTCTTTGCTGGTCAGGATCAGTGCGCCCGCTCCGTCACTCATAAGGCAGCAATCGTATATTGAGAGAGGGTCTGCAATGAGCTGTCCTTCAAGCACTTCTTCGACAGTGAGAGGGTCTCTCATGGCAGCATCCGGGTTTAACTGAGCCCATTTTCTAGCCGAAACCGCGACGTGGGCCAGATGCTCTCTTGTTGTTCCATATTCATGCATGTGTCTGGCTGCAGCCATGGCATAGCCTGCCAGAGGCACCATGTATTCGTAGGGTTGCTCAAAGGTTGGCGTTTCAACAAGGCCGTTTACATCTCTGCTGCTTCGGGCATTACTGCCATAAGCAATCAATAAGTTATTGCAGAGACCCGACTGAATAGCCATGGCAGCCTGCTGAACGTGGGACATAAAAGAAGATCCACCCACCATGTCAGAACTGGACCATTTAGGTCGAATACCCAGGTATTCAGCTACAGAAAGGGTTGGGAAAAAATGGTAGAAAGTACCTGCGCACAGGCCATCAATCTCGTTGAGGTTAAGACCTGCGTCGTTTATTGCCTTCATGCTGGCCTGGGCCAAAAGCTCTAGTGGGGTGTGTTCTGGCGTCTTTCCCAGTCCGGAATAACCCACACCGGCAATGGCTGTCTTGCCCCTCAGTGAAAATGTCATTGCTTTACTCCTGAGTGCTGTAGAACACAACGATGGGTTGGCCGCTGTTTTTGTAAGGGCCAAAAGAAGGCTCTTCTACTCTGGCGACCACGGACATACCGATGCTGACTGACTCAGGCGGGCAGCCTTCGATCCGACCCATCATTCTGGGGCCTTCTTCCAGCTCAATAATGGCGAGGTTGTAAGAACCTCCTTTCTCGGGTCTGCGGTGAACCATAGTGGTGGTGTAGACAGTACCTTTACCGCTAACTTCCACCCAATCAAGGTCACTGCAGCCTGTTTCTGGCTCTACCATTCTCGGGTAGAAAACATAATTGCCGGTGAGGCCGGATTTCTGGATCATGAATCGGCCTTCTTTCAGATAAGCCCAGAACTGGGCTTCGGGGCCCAGTGACTGAGAAGCAGTCCGTTTATCCATAGTTCACCTGTTGTTGTTTTATTCGCTCATGGCTCTCTGTTGTGCAAGCTCATGGCTGCAATAGAGAAACAATAATTACGCGGTTAACGAACGTTCACTCGTATATTAAAAGCACAGACAATATGAAGTCAATATGGGCTGGCGTTCATAGCCATGCTCTTGCTAGAGTGACAAACGCGGCTTACTAACAGCCAAAAGCAAAAGAAACCGTTTTTCGTCACCCGCTGTGATGAAAAAATTTTCACAGTAAAAAGGGTACAGGGTCGATTTGAGACCATGAATGAAAGCGTGGATATCAAACAGTTATTGGGCATTCGTCTGGAAAAAGGCGATGGCGTACAGGCCGTTGCCTGGAGCGAACAGTCGCAGCTGGCAAAGGCCGGGAATGGAGAGGTTCAGCGTTGGATGCTGACCCTGCTGGCAGAGGCCTGTGTTCAGAATGGGGCTGACAGAGCCAGTGGTAAAGAATTAAAGGCCAAAGTCATCGACAGCAGCTGTCGCTTTTTTAACGAGGGTGTGGGCAACCGCTTTATGGCTGTTTCCGAGCCTGTCTACAAGCGTCCGGACATGCTGGCCTGGAGAACCTGTCTGTATCGCCTGACAGAAAAAGAAAGGCAGTCTCCTGAAAAGATGATTGCTGACTTTACTCATACTTTTGAGTTGTCTATCGAGAAAGTGGGCGAGAAAAAAACGGAAGCCACCAAAGACAAGCCTGTTGTCGCTGAAACCAGTAGCAGCTTTCTGCAGAGCCATCCTGAAACAGTCGCAGACAGACGTCGTCAACAGATCTTCAAAGGGGCTTGTGAAGTGATTGGTCGCAAAGGCTATGGCTCCGCTTCCATGCGTGAAATTGCCAAGGCGGCTGATATCACGATCCCGACCATGTATAAGTACATCGACACCAAGGAAGATATTCTCTTCATGATTACCCAGGTGTGCATGGAAGAGATTTTTGCTTACTTCAAGGAAGCACTGCACAGGCAGGAAGATGCTGAAACCAAGATGAAAAGTGCGATTGAGGCGTATGTTCAGTACGTCACTAGAAACCGCAAATACATCAACCTGGTTTATCGTGAAACCCGAGCCCTGAATGCTGAAAACAGAGACCGTATCTTCAATGTGGAACGGGATTTCATGAGCCTCTGGGAGCAGATAATTATTGACGGGATTGAAGAGGGCGTATTCCGAAAAACGGATACCGTCCTGGCCGCCAATATGATCTATTTCTTCTGCAACGTCTGGGCCTTGAGACACTGGAGCCTGGAAGGCTACAGCGAAGAAGAGATCAGAGATCGTCTGATTGATTTTATTCTGCCTGGTTTGGCTTGAAGCTATCTTTTCTGATGCCCACCTACCTGAACAAGGCGAGTGGGCATAACCTACGTCACAGTTTCTGACTTTTTGAACCTGATTAATCTCTCAAAGTTTCGATTCGCTCTATCTCTTTTCATCGATTTATAAACCTGCTTCGAGATCTATTGGTTGACCTGTAGATTGATCTTAAGTAAATTACCGAACGAACGTTCACTAGATTAAAATAAACTCAAATGTTACCGTGCCTGGTCATTAACCGGCCTGGGGGAGGGACCACACATGAAAACCCATATTCTCGTTCAGCCTTACATGAGAAGTGTTGGCGAAGAGGTCAAGAATCCGGGGTCAGATCCCCAGCGCTATCAGGATCTGCTGGAAAACCTCACCACTCAGATGAAGTATGCGGATGACAATGGTTACTACGGTTTCTGCATGACCGAGCACCATTTGCAAGTGGAAGGGATTGAAACCACGACCAACCCCATTCTTTGGAATATGCACGTTGCCAATAACACCAAACACCTGAAAGTGGGTCAGGTAGGTATGTGTCTGCCCGCCCATAACCCGGTGACTCTGGCAGAAGATCTGGCGATGCTGGATCACATGACCAAGGGACGTCTGTTTGTTGGCTTTGTTCGTGGTAACACGCCTCGCTGGTTGAATACCCTGGCCCAGCATTTGAATATTTCCACTTCTCAATCTGACAAATCGGAAGTCGATCAGCGCAACCGTCGCCTGTTTGAAGAGAATTTCCGAATTATTAAAAAGCTCTGGACCGAAGACACCATCAACTTCCAAGGCGAGTTCTGGAACATTCCACCCAAAGATCCTATTGAGTGGCACTTCCCACCCACCAAGATGTGGAGTCGTGAGGGAGATACCGATGAAAACAACATTATCCAGCGAGTAGGGATTGTTCCTAAACCCTATCACTCGATTCTGCAGTTTTTCTCACTTGACAATCAGGTTGCATCCAATAATTCAAATTTCCCAGCATGAGATTTGAGTGATTCCGTAGGCTCCCGTTTACCAAGATCTCGCCCCGCCATAT
>NZ_JBPCXO010000508.1:0-9392 GCF_051008435.1 Endozoicomonas sp.
GGATTTGGCCATTTTTTATGATTCTTTTCGTTGAATAGCTCGCTATTCGCCTCAAATAATCATAAAAACTGTCTCAAACCGGACTTTTTCTCGCTACGGTCGGCTAAGTCCGACAGACTCCTAGAACAGGAATATCTGAATCATCTGGATATACTCACGCTCAACAAAATCAAATTAGTGTTTGATACTCAGGACAATACTCTGAGATTTTCTTTTCAAGAGAAAACGTTCATTGTTTCCGAGTTCAGTGACTCTGAGCTTTCAGAACCTCATCAATCATTCCTGATGCCTGCGGTCTCATTAATGCCGGAAGTGCTCCAACTCGTTGTTCAGTTGATACAGTATCTGAATGAACACCCTATCGGTATGGCAGAAACAGAGGCCTTCCCCGGCGGAACACTTGAGCAGGTTAATCTGAATGAATACTTTGTACTCCCCGGCATTGCCCTGTTCCCAACTTATCTGAACACAAGCTTCTGCAAAGATAGCAGCCATTGCGTCCCTCTCAGCCAATACGCCTGGCTGGTCTATTCAGGGCATGGGAAAGCGGCCATTATTGGCGACCCTTATCAACCCGACGAGCCTATGGATGGTAGAAAAGGCAAGAATAATAAAGGCAAAAAAACAGTCTATTCGCCAGCCCCTGCGAGCTATACCAACTTCCGGGTAGGGAACACCGGCAATGGAGGACTGGGGATTGGTGCTGGAGGTGAAGGGAATGATCCGCCGGAAAGAGAAACCGATTACTCCAGAACCCCTCCTTCCGACAGGAATGAGTTTGAAGAAAATGATGAAGTTAATTTCCAATCTCCTACGGATGACGAAGCGGAAGAGCAAGATGCGCAGTCAAGATCTGACCGGGAAAGATCGGGAGATGCCAGGCTGACACGCGACGCCGTTCAAGGCAGAAGAGGAGGGAGGCAACTGTTGGACGTTGTGGGTGTTGTAGAAACTCAAAGTTCAGGGGCAGCATTACCAAGACCGCAAGCGCCATCAGAAACAACGGTCGTTCCTACCCAGGTTCCTCCTGAAACAGAGACAGTCGTTAACACTTTTGACACA
The DNA here is from genome assembly GCF_051008435.1 of Endozoicomonas sp. Classification (GTDB taxonomy): domain Bacteria; phylum Pseudomonadota; class Gammaproteobacteria; order Pseudomonadales; family Endozoicomonadaceae; genus Endozoicomonas_A. The sequence continues at coordinate 1,063 of NZ_JBPCXO010000508.1, forward strand.
AGTTCCTGGTTACCAGGCAGTCACGAAGAACCAGAGATCAATACGGGTCCTTCAAACAGAGGGCAGTTCCCGAAAGGTATGTCAGCCAGAGAGCGAGAGTTATATATCAATATTGACGACATCTAAGCCTCAGTGTCGTCTTCATCCTCTTGCTCTTCTTCCTCCTCTTTTTTTTGCCGGGCTCGACGCTCGGTAAGCTTTCGGGACTTACTGCGCTTCTTCTTGCTTTTCTTTGTGGTTTTCCGAGACCTTAGATTACGAGCAGATTCCGGCCCCCCTTCTTCATGAGGGACTATAGGCTGATACTCATCCTCTCCCTGTTGAGTGCCTTTACCCTGGTCATCTGAGCTTTTATTGGGGTTTTCGCCATAATCCAGGGCAGTAGAAGTAGAAGATGGATTGATCTTCAATGGCTTGGCTTCCTTGCTGACCTATAAAATCAGTTTACCGTGAAAAATCGGTCATCACCAAGAATGACGAAAGATTACATCCATCACTCGTTCACAAAGAAGGAAAGTGCCATCAGTCTATAAGCCACCAGCTCTTTGTCAGAGCTGGATATAACGCAGGGAGATGTCGTATTTGTTCAGGAAAGATGTGGCCAGTTCTTTTTGAGAAGACTTGGTAGGTTGTTCCACCATAACAGCTTCTTCAATGGTATCTTCCGGGTTGTGCAGCAAGGCCAGACGCCAGTTTACTGCCGCAGACTCCATAGCTGTAATCCCAGGATTAAAGGCCGCATTGGCTCCATAACGCCCAGTCACAATACGTCCACTCTTCAGCCTGAGCGCAATTCCGGCACGGCTCTGGCATACCGGAGCATAGCTTTTGGAAGCAGCAAACAGAGCGACTTCTGCCAACTCATCACCTTCCATTTCTGCAGGCAGTTCCAGCGGATAATTCAGATCACACATCAAGGCTCCGTCTTCCATGCCCAGATCAGCGGGACCAAAACGATCCGGAAGCAGATCACCAATAGAATAGTGCTGAGCCGCACCTCTGGCATTGCTGTAAACGATCACTTCCAACTGATCAACTCGACATAACTCATTCAGAAACTGTCGGCAGTGGCCACAGGGGGCTTCATTCACAACAAGACGCTTCAGACCTTGCTCACCCCGATGCCAGGCATTCACTACCGCAAATTGCTCTGCATGCACAGTCGCTTTCAAAGGTTGGCCGGTAAATTCAAGATTGGCACCCAGATAAAGAGCACCAGATAATCCTTCGGCGACTACACCTACTCGGAAGTCTGAAATTTCGGCCACACTCAGGGAGGCTGCCACGGGCAGTAACTGGATCATGACCTCTTCCAGCGAGAGGCCCAGAGCCGCTTTTAATTCCTCGACCTGAGCAGCATCGAGCTTACCCAGTTGCGCAGGGATCTTCTCAAGAAGAGGGGCAGCAGAGGCGGGAAATTCGGCGATTTTTTGATTAAAGTCTGAAGTGGTTTGCATCGCTATTACCGCAGCAATGATGTATGGAAAACAACCATACCGCAATCTGGATTTCTTTCCACCCAGAAATTGCGCTTACCCCTGTTTCTCCAGCGAATACCTCTAAGTGGGTATATTGAACGATAGTTTTATTTTCTCGACTGCAGACAGCTATTTGCAAAGAGCAGCAAAGGCTCTAGTCTATGCTGTCTATGTTCTGTCTACCGGCACTATCATTCATCACATGCAACAAAAGCCTATCGTCATTTTCGACTCCGGAGTCGGGGGTCTCAGCATTTACCAGAAAATCAGGGAGCAACTTCCGTTTCTGTCCGTGATCTACTGTTCTGACAGTGAAGGTTTTCCTTATGGCCCCAAGCCAGAAAATGATGTGGTTGACCGAACTCTGCATTGCCTGACACGGTTGGTGGAAAAGTTTCAGCCAGCCCTGGCCATCATTGCCTGTAATACGGCCAGCACCATTTCACTGCCCAAAGCCCGGCAGTTACTGGATATTCCTATTGTTGGCGTTGTGCCTGCTATCAAGCCCGCCAGCCAGACTTCACAAAAGCGCTGTATAGGACTTCTGGCAACGCCAGGCACCGTTGAGAGAGATTACACTCATCAACTGATTCATGAATTTGCAGGCGATTGTGAAGTGATTCGTGTAGGTAGCAGTGAATTAGTGCATCTGGCCGAACAGCATCTGCGCGGTGAACGTATAAACCCTACAAATCTGAAAAAGATTATTGAGCCTCTGTTCCATGGCAATAACTGGCCAGACTGCATTGTTCTGGGTTGTACCCACTTCCCACTGGTTCAGGAACTTCTTGATTCCGTCGTACCGGCACCCGTCACCTGGGTTGATTCAGGAGAAGCCATTGCCCGAAGAGTCGCTAACTTGCTGGAAGAACATCACTCCCATCATGAAGGGCCCGTTGAACATCGTTTCCTATACACCGGCTCAGATCAATCCATGACGTCTCTGTTTCCGGCTCTGGAAGCCATGGATTTTTCAGAAATTGCCTGTCTGGATACCTGACGGACAAACGCCTGACTTAGGAGCCTGACCGAGAATAGACAGCCCGGCCAGGCTCTGGTCTGCGTATCAGAGTTCTCTGGCCTGATAATAAGCCACTTCGGAAATGTTGTGATATTCCACCGACTGTTTGCGAAAAGCATCGTAGGATTCATAGATCCGTTTTGCCTGCTCACTATCACTTCGGGTTTCAGCCACAACTTCTTCAGAAATCGTCTTCAGCTGTTTTAGCACATCATCCGGAAGCTTCTTCAGCTGCACATCATGCTCTTCAACCAGTTGCTTCAGAGCTGCGTTATTTCGGGCAGTATACTCATCGATCATATCCTGATTCACAGCACGGGCAGCGGTGCTGACGATAGCTTTCAGGTCAGCAGGCAAAGCATTCCATTTATCCATGTTTACAGTGAACTCAAGCATGGTGCCTGGCTCATGCCAGCCTGGATAGTAGTAATATTTTGCTGCTTTATAGAGCCCAAAAGCCAGATCATTGTATGGACCTACCCACTCAGTGGCATCAATGGTTCCTGTCTGAAGCGCGGTGAAAATTTCGCCCCCCGGTAAATTGACAGGCACGCCTCCCAAACGCTTGAACACCTCTCCACCCATGCCAGGAATACGCATTTTCAGACCTTTCAGATCTTCCAGAGAGTTGATTTCCTTGTTGAACCAACCCGCCATTTGAACCCCGCTATTGCCCCCGGCAAAAGGCTTGAGATTAAAGGGCTTGTAGAGTTCATCCCAGAGTTCCTGACCACCACCATAGTGAATCCAGCTGCTGATTTCCTGAGCATTCAACCCATAAGGTACCGTGGCAAAGAACTGGGCAGCAGGCTCTTTTCCTTTCCAGTAATAAGCACCGCTGTGGCCCATGTCGGCTGTGCCATTAGAGACCGCATCGAACACTTCCAGGGGGGGAACCAATTCGCCACCGCCGTAGACTTTAACCGTAAGACGACCGTCGCTCATCTCGTCGACCAGTTTGGCAAAACGCTCAGGTCCCATGCCCAGACCGGGAAAGTTTTTCGGCCAGGAGGTTACCATTTTCCATTCGTAGGTTTTGGCTGGCTCGACAACCGCTGCAGAAGTCGATGTTGCAGAAGATTCTGGCTCACCACAGCCAGCAAGAAGAGACGCTGTTGCAGCCAACCCGATGGATGCAAGAAAGTTACGGCGTTTCATGGCCCTACCTGTGTGTTGTTGTTTTTATTATGTGATCACAGACTCAGCCCTACCTGGCAGAACCTGTCGTAGAAGATAGTAGGGAGTTATTGAATCCGGTACAACTATCTGCGCTCAAAACCTCACTCTATATCGGTCCAAATAATCCCCTGAAGAATGCAGAGCAGGTCACTCCCAGAAACAAAGGAGGTAAGCTGAACGCCAGAACCAATGCGCCCATAGGCATGCACGCCAAAGATGAAAAGAGGTAGCAACTGCAGACTGTCCCAAACCCACCTATCCCCATAGACAGTAAATTGCCAAAACCAAAGCTGGCAGGCTGTTGCTCAGGATTTGTTTTCCCTCTTTTTCTGGGTGGTACTGGAGGAGGCACAGGAGGTGTATCTGTGTTCAGAGACTGTCTCCGGGGAGGCGGCGTAGGAGGTGGACCAGAATAGGGTGGTGGTCTGGTAGACGATGTAACTCCATGCATGACTCTCACCCCCTGTTCTAATCCTTTAGAAACTGAGAAAACACTCAGTGTTAAGGGTTAGACAGGGCGATTTTATGAAAGTTCCATACGTTTTCTCCGGAGTCTGCCGAACTTATGCGCTATTGCGTAACTTCAGCAGCCCCTTGAAACACAGTCAACTTATAGTGGGCTCAGGTTAGCGTAAGCCATCATCAGCCATTTTGCGCCTTCCGAGTCAAAGTTAACCTGTACTCTGGCTTGGCTGCCATCCCCCTCATAATTCAGGACGACGCCTTCACCAAAAACATCGTGATGGACACGCTGACCTAAAGCCAGCCCATGATCCTGTGATGCCGGAGCCTGACGAACGGAAACCGGACGGGTAATGGATCCACCCAGGCGCACCTCCTGCAGCAACTCTCCCGGGATTTCCCGAATAAAGCGGGAAGGGCGATTCATGGTGTCGTTGCCATAGAGTCTGCGATTTTCTGCATAGGTGAGATAGAGCTTTTCCATTGCCCGGGTAATTCCGACATAACAGAGACGTCTTTCTTCTTCCAGATTGCCTTCTTCCAGTGACATCTTGTGAGGGAACAACCCTTCCTCCAACCCGGCAAGAAACACTAACTGAAACTCCAACCCCTTGGCAGAGTGCAGAGTCATCATCTGAACACTGTCAGTGAACTGGTCAGCCTGGTTATCTCCCGCTTCCAATGCAGCATGAGCCAGAAAAGCATCCAGAGGAGACATTGCCTCAGTTTCTTCATCCAGATCCATGTCTTCAATGTCAAACTCACTGCAGGCGGTCACCAGTTCTTCCAGGTTTTCAACCCTCGCCCGACCTTTTTCCCCTTTCTCTTTCTGATGATGATCAATAAGACCCGAGACGGATATGACATGGTCAGTCAGTTCACCCAGATCCAACTCATCGCCAGAAGTGTTCAGGCTTTCAATTAACTCAACAAACTCACCCAGTGAGCGGCCTGCTTTTCCACCTATAACACTGGCCGCAACAACACTCTTGATGGCTGCCCATAAGCTCAAGCCCTGTGACCTGGCTGTTTCACGGAGTTTTTCAACCGTTTTTTCGCCAATGCCACGGGTAGGAATATTGATGACTCGTTCCAGAGAAGTGTCATCATTAGGTGAGCTGGCCAATCGGAGATACGCCAGAGCATTCTTGATTTCAGCCCGCTCGAAGAAGCGCTGTCCGCCATAAATCCGATAGGGAATAGAAGCTCTCAACATAGCTTCTTCAAGAATACGGGACTGGGCATTGGAACGATAAAGGATGGCCATATCACTGCGAGCCATACCTTGTTCAGAGGCCTCGCGAATCCGATCCGTAATAAATCGCGCTTCATCCATTTCATTGAAGCCGGCATAGAGCTGGATAGGCTCTCCCTCATTGCCATCCGTCCAAAGCTCTTTACCCAGCCTGTCCGGATTATTGGCAATCACCGCATTGGCTGCGCGCAGAATATTGCTGGTAGAGCGGTAATTTTGCTCAAGACGAATGGTTTCTGCCTTCGGAAAATCTTGTGAAAACTGTCGTATGTTCTCAATTCGAGCGCCACGCCAGCCATAAATGGACTGATCATCATCACCGACAATCATCATTTTGTCCTGATCGCCCGTCAGAATCCTCAGCCAGGCATACTGGATGGCGTTGGTATCCTGAAATTCATCCACCAGCAAGTATCGGAAGCGTTCCTGATAGTGCTGAAGAATGTCCGGCCTTTTCAGCCAGAGTTCGTGTGAACGCAAGAGCAGCTCACCAAAATCAACAACACCTACCTGATTGCAGTACTCATGGTAGGCTCGATAAACATCTAACATGGTTCTTTCGAACGGATCATAGCCAGGATCAATATAATCAGGCCTGAGTCCTTCGTCTTTTTTGCTGTTGATGTACCACTGTGCCTGTCTGGGCGGCCACTTTTGCTCATCCAGACTCATCGCTTTCATCAACCGCTTGATCACCCTGAGCTGATCATCGCTGTCGAGAATCTGGAAGTTCTCAGGCAGGCCAGCATCCTGATAGTGTGTTCTTAGCAGCCGGTGAGCCAGTCCGTGGAAAGTTCCCACCCACATACCACGGGGGGGAATTCCCAGTAATTCTTCTATACGGCCCCGCATTTCTGCGGCCGCTTTATTGGTAAACGTCACTGCCATAATGGAGTAGGGTGACATGCCTTCAACCTGAATCAGCCAGGCAATACGGTGCACCAGTACCCGGGTTTTACCACTGCCAGCACCCGCCAGAACCAACAGTGAACCAGGAGGACTTGTGACCGCCTGTCGCTGGGCATCGTTCAGGGAGTCAATGATAGGGGTTACGTCCATAGACAGAATTCTTTCCAGCTAAATGATTACTATGCAGTCCGACGCTCAATCGGGAACTGATAAATTGTACAATTTTCACCGTGAAAAATATTTTGCTTTGCGTTTTTTCATCGTCAAAGGTGACGCAAACTATTTTTCTTTGCTCATGGCAATTTTTCAGTGCCTGACAGTGTAACGAATCCTGTTGGTAAGGAGTATTTAAACTGTGACTCAGTGACTTGATACTCTGCACAACAACACCGAGAATAAGCATCGTTCGAACCCAGTAAAGAAGTGTTGAATGGGTATTCATAGCCAAGAACAGAAAAAACATATTCGCTTCCCGGCTCGGGAAGTGCCTGTCTATACCCGGAAAACGTCTGATACCGGCCGATCGATACCCTCTGCTTCCACCAGCTCTGCCACAGGCTACAAACATATGGTGGCCGCTTCACTGGTTTGTCTGATCGGGATGTTCTATGCCTTTCCTGCCAGTCTGATTCCAGTCAATTTACTGCAATGGGCTACCTGTTTTGCACTGTTCAGTCTGCTGACAACTCCTCCTGCCTGGTTGAGTTTCAGATGGATCAAGGCTGCTGACAACAGGGTCCTTAAAGCTCTTGGGCTTGGCCTTTTTACAGGTCTGGCTCCGGTCTGGACACTTTCACTACTGACCACTCAGCAACTCTTTATTATTCCACTGATTCTTGTCTCTCTTGCTGCATTCGCAAGTCATGCTTTTTCTGAACGAAAGAGCAACGCAATGGCCTATAGCCTTGGCCTGACATTGCCTTTTGCCGGCTTCTTCCTGATCAATCAGGAAGCACTGGATCTCATCTGGTTTATTGGCTGGGTACTGGCTCTGGGACTTATTTTCAGCGCTACTTTACTAAGATCTGAAAATACTCGCTCAGTGAATAAAACGGATTCCAGTACTCTCAAAACCGATCTGGCGACAGCCATACAGAACGCTAATCTGGAAGTTCATTATCAACCCAGATACCAGTTAAAAGATCGGAAAGTTACCAAAGTAGAAGCATTGGTTCGCTGGCATCACCCGGAACAGGGATACATTGAGCCAGAACGAATCATCACTCTGGCTGAAGAACTTGGTTTGATTCACGAACTGGGAATACAAGTGCTCACTGCCGCCTGTCAGCAGCTGCAACAATGGCAGCAGCAGGGAATTAATCTGCAGGTTTCAATCAACCTTTCGGTATCTCAGCTGATGAGTGAAGAGCTGTACGACGCTGTGATCACCATTCTGAAAAAAAAGGGTATTAAAACTACAAACCTTGAGTTTGAGCTCACAGAGTCTCAGCCCATCTCTTCCATGACCCTGGCGGTAGAAAAGCTGAATGCGTTTAAGCAACTGGGCATCCAGATCAGTCTGGACGACTTTGGATCAGGTTATGCCACACACCGCTACCTCAGTGAATTACCGCTGGATGTTCTGAAGATAGATCGCAGCCTAATGCTTAATCTGGCGACCGATACAAAGTGTCAGGCCATTGCCGAATCCTCCATTGCGATGGCACACAAGCTGGGCTTGAGCTTTGTTGCAGAGGGTGTCGAAGACGCCCAGTCGTTGGATCTTTTATCCACCTACCACTGTGATGAAGTACAGGGAAATTACATTTGTCCGGCTCTTCCCAGTACCGAGCTCACCCCTAAACTCCTCAAAGGCATCTCAATTTAACCTGTACAGGCAGCCACCCCATGTAGTAAAACTACAAAAGAGGGCTTTAAAAAGGTCCCGGGAGTGTATTGCCCTAGGAGCCTGTCGGACTTACCACTGACCTACTGCGAAAAAGCCGGATTTGGCCATTTTTTATGATTCTTTTCGTTGAATAGCTCGCTATTCGCCTCAAATAATCATAAAAACTGTCTCAAACCG
>NZ_JBPCXO010000509.1:0-12680 GCF_051008435.1 Endozoicomonas sp.
ATCGGCTTTGGATGCTGGATGGGGAATGCTGAAAACCATGCTGGAATATAAATGCGATCACGCAGGCGTGGTTTTTGAAGTGGTCAACGAAGCTTACTCCACCCAGACTTGTTCGTGCTGTCGAAAAATACCCAACAGCAGTCCGAAAGGTAGGGCAGGTCTTGGAATAAGAGAATGGGTCTGTTCAGAGTGCGGAGCTGAGCATCTGCGTGACGTAAACGCAGCAAGAAACATTCTTGCGGTCGGGCATGACCGTCTAGCTGTAGGAATCCCCGTCCTTTAGCGCGGGGAGGATGTCAAAGTTTTCTGGTTGTTCAGGTGGTTTCTTTTTACTCAAATAATACTCATACTTGTTCAATTTTCCACCAGCTCATCAAAAAATTATGAATATCTTCAAACATCAGTAAAAGTTGATCTGAAGCAATTAAAAATACCGATGGCGCTATAGAATTCATGCATACCAAACAGGGAACCACAGAGTTCCTAATTTTTGAACTCATAATGTAACCGGTTACATTATGGATTATGAAAACTAAAAAAGATCAATTAAACACTCCCAATACACACAGGGGAACGTTAATGTTCAAAAAGACTGTGCTGGCCAGTGCTGTAATGGCTGCTGCTTTTGTCTCCACCGGTGCCCATGCCGAAGAGACTGGAAACCCTTTCTTTGATGATGCCACTATCTCAGGCGGTATTTACAACTTTACTCGTATTCGTGATCGTAAAGATGCACCGGATGGTGATTACGAAGAAAACATTCACCACTCCACAGCGATGGCCAGCCTTGAGTTTAACTCTGGCTTAATCAATGGCTGGTTTGGTGTTGATATGGGGGTTTTCGGTACTTATGATCTCTGGAATTCCGGCACTTCTCAGTACAGTGAATTCTCCCTGATCGACGACAAGGGCGATATTAAGAACGGTTTCAGCGTCTATAAAGCCAATGCCAAGTTTGATTTTGGTGCTTTTAAAGCTCGTACCGGTTACCTGCAGCCAAGTGGTCCAGGAGTTCTGGGCGTTAACTGGAGCTTTGCACCAGGTACCTACACGGGTAGCGAACTGACTTACAGTGAAGGTGGATTAAACCTGGCATATTTCTGGGCCAATGAGTACAAAAGCCCATGGACTTATGACATGGAAGGCATGCTGCGTGAAGACGGTACACGTATGAGTTACGTGCACAGCCTGGGTGCCAGTTATGACTTTGACAACGGTGTTAGCGTTCTGGGTGCTTTTGGCCAGGGTGAAGATTATGTTGACATGTACAAGTTAAAACTGGGTTACAGCAACGAAGGTCTGGGCCTGAGTTACCAGTTTTACGGTGTAGATGATAAAGCTGAAGATGGCACAGCAAACGACCTGTATGATGGTCTGGGCTACCAGCATGCTATTACTTCCAGCCTGTCCAAAGGCAGCTGGACTTATCGCGCCGAGGCAACCTATACACGAGCCAAAGGTCAGAAGGGCGCTTTTGTTTTCCGTCCAACCTATGCATCTGGCGAGTCTAATGGGGCTTATGATGTATGGTGGGATCAGCGCTCTGACTTCAACCACGACGGTGAAAAAGCCGTGTTTGCCGGTGCATGGTATGACTTTACCGAGATGGGTTATGCCGGTTGGACCGCAGGCTTCTCTGTGGGTTATGGCTGGGGTGCGGAATCTCAGGATACCTCCGTTACTACGGAAGAACTGGAAGAAATTGGATACAGCGTAGATGTGGGTTATACCTTCCAGACAGGTAACCTGAAAGGCGCATCTGTAGCCCTGCATGCTACTTACTTCGATCTGAAGACTGATGTAGGCAGCTACACTACGGCCTTCCCGAATGCATTCCAGGATGAGAAAGACATCAAACTTAGCTTCATGATGCCTTTCACCCTGTAATGGGTTGAACGAAAGCGCTTAGTGATGTGTGGGACCACCAGTGGAGTTATCTGCTGGTGGTTTTATTTTATGTGAGGTACGTACCTCGCCAGTTGTTTTCGCATATTCTGGACGGCGGCTTTTTCCATCCTTCTGCGTTACAACTATGGTTACATAGCTAAGGCTATGCGCCCGCCCGCCGTTGTGCCTTGAAGGACGAAAAAATCCACTCTCCAGAATATGCGAAATAACAGGCCAGGCACTTATTGAAAGCGACTGAATGGATGAAAGATGTTTCTGCTTTAATCATTTTTTTCATACCACCATGTACTCAGATCCAGCGCATAAATAGCCGTGTTACCTGGGTGCTTTAATGTATTTCGGTATAGAACACTCCATGAAGGTGAATACCAGAGAGGCAGAGAGTAGTGTCCCCACAGCAGAACCCTGTCCAAAGCATGAACCATTGAAAGCAGCTCTTTACGGCTGGTGGCTGTTGGTATCAGCTCCGTGAGCTGGTCAACCACTGGTGACTGGACTCCGGAGAGGTTTTTTGAACCCTTCTGCTGAGCCGTTGCCGATCCCCAGAGGGAAGCCTGCTCAGTACCCGGTGAGGCTGTATGTGGATAGGCATGGAGTAGGAGTTCAAAATCCAGATCCCGAATTCTGGCAACCATTTGGAGTGGATCGACACGCTGAACATTCAAAGTCATTCCAAGTTGGCTTAGACCGTCCTTAATGGACAGCAAAACTTTTTCATGTTCGTCATTGGCGACCAGCGCATTGAGTACCAGTGGTTGGCCCTGTCGGTTGACTTGTTGATTATCCTTTATCTGCCAGCCTGCCTGTTTTAGCAACTTTAATGCTTTCGCTTTATTGATTCGGTCACCTGAAGCCAGTCGGCTGTCAGGTATCTGAAATGGTTCATTAAAGAGGGCTAACGGTAGTTCTTTTTTCCAGGGTGTCAGCCAATTAAGCTCGCTGGGAGAGGGGAGTCCGCTGGCAGCCAGTTCAGTTCCTGAGAAAAAACTCTCAGCACGCCGATACATGCCAAAAAATAGATTGTCGTTGATCTGCTCAAAATTAAAGGCATAGCCCAAACTTTCTCTGACGCGGGCATCTTTCAAAAAAGGTCGACGGGTGTTGTAGGTTAACGTAAGTGTTTGGGGATTGTGGTTCTGAATGGTTTCTCGTACAAGACGGTATTTCTTAATACGGCTTTCATTGAGCTGGGTATTCCAGATAACAGGGTCAGTGACCAGTTTGAAATCATATTCATTGTTGAACAGTGCCTGCAAAAGGACCGTCTTGTTTCCATAATATTCGTACAGCATTCGATCAAAATTGTGGCGACCCCGGTTAACCGCCAGATCACGTGCCCAATAATTCTTATTTCGTTTATAGGTGATAGAACGGCCAGGGTTAATTTTATCAATTTGATAAGGGCCGCTACTGACCGGTACTTCAAACCCGGTTGCCGGGAACTCCCGGCCTTTCCAGAAATGTTCCGGTAGTATGGGCATCTGACCCAGAATCAGAGGTAGCTCACGGTTTTTATTGTTTTTAAAGGTGAAAAGTACTCTCAGTGGGGCGGTGACTTCAGCTTTTTCAATATCCGAATAAAAATGACGGTAGAACGTTGAGCCTTTTTCTCGTAACAGATCAAACGTGAATTTTACGTCACTGGCCGTCACCTTATGACCGTCGTTAAAATGAGCTTTGGGATTGATATGAAAGGCAGCCCATCGGTTTTCCGGATCCAGCTCAATCCATTCAGCAATCAGGCCGTATTTACTTAAAGGTTCGTCCCAGGATCGTTGTAACAGTGTGTCATAAAGCAGGTGGCTGCCAGCGGCAGCCGAGCCACGATCGACATAAGGCGTGATGCTGTCAAACTGACCTATGACAGCCTGCCTTAACTCACCCCCTTTGGGAGCATCCGGGTTGGCGTAGTCAAAGTGTTTAAAACCTTTATTGTATTTTGGCTCACCATAAAGACTGATGGCATGCTTCAAAGGTATCTGGTTTGACCCCCATGCGAAGCTGGCCAGCAGAGTCAGTAATAGAACCGGAATGCTGCGTTTCATGGTTGATTTTTCTCCCACCAGATACTGAGGTCTATGGAACCGTAGAGACCATCATTGACTGGATAACTGAAGTTGCTTCTATGAGCTACTCGCCAGTAGGGTTGATAGATCTGGGGGATGGTGTAGTTCTCCCAGAGTAATATCCGATCCAGAGCCCGGGTGGCGGTCTGCAGCTGTTCTTTTGAATCCGCGCTGATAATGTGATTGATCATCGCATCGACAGCAAGGTGGTTGACTCCTGCCAGGTTCTGAGTGCCCTGTTCGTCAACAGTACTGCTGCTCCAGTACTCTCTTTGCTCATTACCCGGAATATCAGGTTGATGGAAGCTTCTCAGCACCATATCGTAATCATGGTTGCGCATTCTTCGAATGTACTGAGAGACATCAATCGATATGATCTGCATATCAATACCGAGTATTTCCAGGTTGGATTTAAACGGAATAGCAATGCGTTCCTGCTCTGGTACGGCCAGCATCAACTCAAACTTCAGAGGCTCACCGTTCTCCTTGTTGACCATTTTCCCCTTTTTGAGTTCCCAACCTGCCTGTTTAAGCAGTCGGTTGGCGTAACTGAGCTGCTTTCTGATATTGCCACTGCCATCCGTTTGAACACCGATCCAGGCTTGCTTGAACAGTCTTTGAGGAAGAATGTCCCGATATGGTGAGAGAAGCTTGAGTTCTGCCTGACTGGGAAGCCCTTGTTGAGCAAACTGAGAGGTGGCAAAAAGACTCTCGGGTGCAGTGTAAATGCCATAAAGGAGATTAGAATTGGTCCAGGCCGCGTCATAGCCCTGACTGATAGCCTCCCTGACCCGTTGGTCCTTGAAAGGCCCTTTTCGACTATTAAAAATAAAAGACTGAACCTGAAAGCTTTTACGTGGGTAGTTTTTCTGAATAATTCTACCGCTTTCAATGTCCTTGCCTTTGTAAGCAAAGGTCCAGTTTTTGGCCAGATTCTCTACGCGAATATCGTAACTTCCAGAAAGAAATGCCTCCAGGGAGGTAGTCGAGTCCCTGAAGTACTCCAGCTTGATCTGCTTAAAGTTGTTTCGGCCAATATTAACCGGGAGTTTTTCAGCCCAGTAACCCTTGTTCCTTTCAAGAATTACTTTTTGCCCAAGCTCATAACTCTTGATGGAGTATGCCCCTGAGCTGACAGGGATCTGTATTCTATTGCCACCTTCAGGAATCTCATTCCAGTAACTGCTGTGTATGACAGGTAACTGGGCCAAACGATAGGGCAGTTTTTTGTCTTCGGGCACATTCAGAGTTAACTTCACCCGATTTCCGGGTTCAACTTCGATCTTATCGACATCCTTCATCAAAAGTTTGAAGTGGGTAATGGCTCCATTTTTGTATTGAAGAAAGGTCTTGCGAATCAGTTCTGCTGTTATCGGACTTCCATCTGCGAACCGGGCTTTGGGATTAATGACAAACCGCACCCAGCTATTGTCATCAGGGTATTCGATGCGCTCTGCAATCAGTGGGTAGATGCTGGTGGGTTCATCCCGGCTGGCAAACATCAGGCTGTCATAGATATAGGGCCCTACCGCAGCGGGTACTCCCTTGGACGTAAAGAGGTCAAAAGTGTCATAGGTTCCAAGAGCAGCCAGCCTAACCTTGCCCTGCCGGGGGGCATCAGGGTTCACATAAGAGAAATATTTAAAATCGGATGAGTATTTGGGTTTGCCGTGCAAGGTAACGGCATGACTGGATTGATAGGTTTCCTGAACGGCAGCCAGGGTAGAATGAGAAATCCAGGCAATGTTCAAAGCTATAAAACTGAATGCCCATCGTTTAATAGTCATTCTTTTCCTTATTATGTGTGATGGCTTTATACCCATTCACCTTGAAGATGTGGGGTTGTTGGCTGCTCTTGCTCACCCCAGTCACTTACTGACTGTAAGCTCTTGGGGCTTCGCTCGTTTGCCGCCTACCCACACCTTCAATGGTAACGGGTATAGATGTTGGTTTCATCCACCAGGAAGTCAGGCGTATGCCAAAAGGTGGGAAATTGTCCGGAGGTTGTACATGCTTCCAGTGTGCGATTCGTATAAAACGACCCTGCCAGTTGGGAATAAAATAATGCTCCCAGAGAAGAACGCGATTCAGTGCCCACATCGCGGTATAAAGTGCTTGTTCATTGCTGGCAGACAAAGCTTTCTCTACCAGTGAATCAACCGCTGGATTCTTGATGCCTCCCAGATTCTGGCTACCTTCTGACTCTGCTGATTCTGAGTGAAATAAACCTTTAAGATGCTCTCCGGGTAGAAACGGAACCGCCAGAGTGATTTGAACCATATCAAAGTCTCTTTGCCGTATTCTTCGCTGGTACTGGCTCAGGTCAATGGCTCTAAAATCCATTTTGATACCCACACTGGCAAGATTGGTTGCAAATGGCAGTATGAAACGATCTGCCAGTTTAGAGTAGTGAAGAAATGTAAAGTGGAAGGGTTCGTTCTGGTCGTTAAGCAATTGACCCTGATGATAGTGCCAGCCGGCTTCTTTAAGGAGCTTAAGGGCTTCTCTTCGCTGTCTCGTGATATTCCCGTCCCCACGGGTTTTCGAAAGCTCAAAAGGCTGGGTGTAGAGTCCCGATGGTAATATTGATTGAAAGGGTTTTAATAATTCTTGTTCTTCTTGCTCTGGAATACCCGGAGCGTTATTGGCATGGGCAGTAAAGAAGCTTGTGGTACGGATATAGGCGCTATAGAACAGGTTTTTTGAAGACCATTCCCAGTCGAAGAGCATGCTGACCGCCTGTCTGACTCTTAGATCCTGAAACATGGGAGATCTCAGGTTAAAGACAAAGAATCTTCTGCCATAGTGCATTTTGTCCGGGATGCTTAACTTGGCTATCTTGTTTTGTTGCATAGCTGGAAAGGCGTAGCCTGTCTCCCAGTTTTTTGCTTCACCTTCATAGTGAATATCGATCTCGCCATTTTTGAAAGCCTGAAAACTGACGTGTTTGTCCCGGTAAAAATTCAGGGTAATTCGTTCGAAGTTATATAGGCCTTTATTGACGGGCAGCTCTGCTCCCCAGTAGTCAGTGACCCGTTCATAAACGATAGTTGAGCCTGGTTTTATCCTGGCAATCTTATAGGGTCCACTGAGTAGCGGTGGCGTCAGAGTCGTTTTGGCAAAGTCTCGATTCTGCCAGTAATGTTTGGGCAAAACAGGCAGTTCACTGAGTTTGATAGGCAGTGCTCTTGAAGATGACGGTTTCAAGTAAAAGTGGATGATGTATTTATCTTCAACTTTAACGTTTTCCACCTGCTCGAGCGTCAGCTTGAAGTTTGGATGACCCTGCTTCAGCAGGGTGTGGTATGAGAATTCAACATCTTCTGTGGTAATGGCGTGCTGGTCATGAAAACGGGCATTCTTCCTTAGTTTGAACGAGAGCTTCCGTTTTTCCGGGTCATAAGCCACGGCTTCAGCTATCAATCCATAGACAGTATTTTTGTGTTCCATTGAAGGAGCGTACGATCCTGTGCCCACCATTAAAGGTTCATTCAGCTCTATAAAGCCAGATCGATACGTGTTGTTTGCCTGTGTGGGGGCTATTCCTCTGGCGGTGTAAGGGTTCAGTGTATTGAACGTCCCCAGAGTGGAAAGACGCAGATGGCCACCTTTGGGAGCGTCAGGGTTCACGGTGTTAAAGTGTTTGAAGTCTTTCTTATAAAGAGGCTCATCCATGATGGACAGGTAGTGTTGCCACTGTTCGCCAGCAGCAAAAACCATCGTTACTTTCATGAATAGCAGTAACATGAATAGCAGTAAAAAGAGCGTCAGTGCCTTCAATGATGCTTCCCGGTAATATCAAACCGACTCAATATAGCATCGTCAGGGCAGGGAAGGGTTTTACACGAAGGAGTGTCAAACCCGTTAAGTTAACGGGTCTGACTTTTCTGAGTGATCAGTCGTAAGCTCGGGTTACATCAACATAGAGCGTCAGACGTTGCCCAGGCTGGAGGTATTTGCTGTCAAAGGTATTCCAGGTTTTGATCTGAGCCACAGCGACATTGAACTTGTCAGCAATACGGGACAGGGAGTCGCCATTGCGTACCTTGTAATTGACCTTGCGAACTACGCTGTCCTGAGAGGCATTGGTTCGGGTCCAAACAACCAGTTTCTGTCCCACACGAAGCGTATCTCTGGGGGACATGTTGTTCCAGCGAGCGAGCTCCTGAACGCCAGTGTTGTATTGGTTGGCAATACTCCAGAAGCTGTCTCCGGATTTTACCGAATAATTCATTCTGTGGCGGCCTGAGCGCTGGGTATTCTGCTTGGCAATACGTCGTTGACCCGCCGTGAGGGCATATTCTTCCCGGTCTTTTGCAGGCATGGGGATCAGCAGGCTTTGTCCGACCCGAATCAAATTGCCTTTCATTTTGTTTACTTCCTTGATGAGCTTGGGCTCAGTTCGGAAGGTATTGGCAATCTTGATCAGACTGTCACCAGACTTGACTGAATAGCGACGCCACTGCATACGCTTTTCTGTTGGCAAACGGGCCAATTCAGAGCGGAATGATTCTGCTTTGGTGATAGGAACCAGAAGGTAATGGGGACCGGAAGGTGGTGTGGACCAGCGATTGACGCCCGGATTCAAACGATAAAGCTCATTCAGAGGGACTCCGGAAAGTTTGGAGGCCCTGGCCATGTCAATCTGACCACCGGTTTTAACTTTGGCAAAATAGGGTTTATTAGGAATGGGCTTCAGTTTGATGCCGTACTTGGATGGATTACGAACAATTTTGCCCAGTGCAATCAGCTTTGGAACATAAGCCGTGGTCTCTCTTGGCAGGTCAAGGTGCCAGAAACGAGTGGATTTACCCAGTTTCTTGTTTTTGTTCACTGCATTCAGAACCCGGCCAGGGCCTGAATTGAAAGCAGCCAGAGCTAATTCCCAATCCCCGAACATTTTGTGCAAACTGACCATATAATCCAGTGCTGCACGAGTGGCAGCGACAACATCGCGGCGACCATCGTACCACCAGTTCTGTTTTAGTCCGTAATGTTCTCCGGTCGCTGGCATGAATTGCCATAATCCGGAAGCACCTGCATGGGAATAGGCAAATGGATCAAAGGCACTTTCCATGATTGGCATCAATGCCAGTTCCAGCGGGACTCCTCGCTTCTCGGCTTCCATGACAATGAAGTAGTAATAAGGACTGGCACGATCTGAAACCCGGTTGAAATAACCCTGATTTTTCTTATACCAGCGCAACTCTGCCAGAACTCTGGGATGATTATTATCCAGGTCCATAGCCAGACCCCGACGGGTTCGTTCCCAAAGGTCTGTGGCAGGTTTTTTCGCTACCTGTTTCTTAACCGTTTTCTTGGCTGTTTTGCCCTTGGTAACTTTTTGCTCGGCTTTGGCAGGGGGAGTTGTGCCTGCTTCTTCTGTAGAAAGACTCTGACAACCTGCCAGGGTCAGTACTAAGGTGGCTGTCCCCACTAGACGAACCAAGGTTTTAACCTCGGTTCCCGCAAATCGGCCAGGTGTTTGTTTTGTAATCAAAGGTTCAGACATAAATACGTTATTTATCTAGAAGGAACACTGGTTTTATCGTCATTGAAAGTGATCCTTCCACTGACGCAATGCTCCAAATACTTCTGCATCGCTAAACAAGGCAGTATGTGGGGCATGCTCCTTAACTGCAGTAATGACACTGTTCTGGTCAGTACGCATAAATGGATTAATGGTCAATTCCAGCTCAATGGTGGAAGGCAGACTGGGTCTGTCCTGCTGACGAAGCTGGGTTACTCTATTGCGATAGTCCCTAATAGAGTGATTCTCGGGTTCTACTGCCTGGGCAAAAGCCAGATTAGACAGAGTATATTCGTGTGTACAGTATACCCGGGTGTTCTCGGGCAATGCGCGAAGTTTATTAAAAGAGCGCTGCATCTGTTCAGCCGTCCCTTCAAACAACCGGCCACAGCCTGCTGAAAAAAGAGTATCGCCACAGAACAGTATGGGGTCACCCTGCTCAGGGCAGGAATAATAAACGATGTGATCGAGCGTGTGGCCCGGGGTTTTAAAAATTTCGAACTCGGTATGAAGAACGGTAAGAGTATCTGTCTCGTTAAGAGGATGGGTAATACCATCAATTTCAGCATTATCAGGACCATAAACAGGGATGTTACGGTTTTTTGTTAAAGCTTTTATACCGTTTGTATGATCCCAGTGATGATGCGTAACGAGAATACCGGTTAACTCCAGATCCAGTTTTGCCAGCGTTTCTTCAACCACTGAAGCATCACCCGGATCCACCACCAGGCAGTGCTGGCTGCTGTCTTCAGAGAGCAACCAGATGTAGTTATCTTGGAAAGCCGGGATAGCTTGTATCTGGATCATGTTTTCTCAGCTCAGGGCTGTTCGGTCTAATAATGGTCAATGCCATTCTAACGTCATGAACTGTTAGAAACATCAATTTTTACAGACTTTACGTGTAAAGTCGGTACTATTTTCTTTACGATTGTTATCTGAAGATTGCACAGAGGCTGGTCGAATCCGGTTGTGCCAGATAAGATGTGTAGTCAACCAGGACAACATTCTCGCTCGAGATTTTTGCTGATTTAACTACAGCATTCATGGAAAAAGCCTGATGCAATGGTTTAAAAAATCGACCAGGCCTGAGATGCCACAGAGGCTTCAGGCTCTTCAGAACTGGATGACCTCCGGTGCTGGAGAGTTTGTACTCAAAGCAGAGCGCTGTTACATAGAGCATGAGTTAAACTATATCTTCGGTTATCATGCGGTTGAGTTGTCTGTGTCGCCGACTGCAGCACTTCTGGCAGGCTCTCAGGTCAGTCGAAACTTCCAGTTTCACCCCTTAATCACTGAACCGGCTTCTTCTCTGTTGCTGGATCCTTATCATTGGCCTGTTACGCCAGGTAGCCTGGATCTTGTGTTATTGCACCATATGGTTGAAGTGTCTGATCGACCTCACCGTTTTCTCAGCGAAGCGGGCAATACGATCATTCCTGGCGGCAAGATGATTGTAGTGGGATTCAACCCTCTGAGTCTTTGCAATATAAAGCGGATGGTGTTGCCTGGTTATCGTCGACTGTTCAGCGGTGTCCAGTTCATCAGTCCCAGCCGTATGAGAGACTGGCTAACCCTGCTGGGGTTCAGTGTAGAGAAAGTTATTCATGGCGCGTATCTGTTCCCTTCCAACCACTCTGTTAAAGGGCTTGGGTCGGAACTGGTTGAGCAGCGCTGTCATAATTGGATGCTGCCGTTTGGCAGCTTTTACATCATAGTAGCGACCCGGGAGGTGGCAGGCATGACGCCCATCAAGCCCAGCTGGTCTTCCGTGAGACAACCCCTGGTCGGTAACCCGATTACAGGATCCAGCCGAGTGGGAGATAATCGTTGAGTAAGCTCGTTGAGCTGTTTACAGATGGTGCCTGTAAAGGCAACCCTGGTCCCGGTGGCTGGGGAGTAGTACTGCGATATGGTACTGCTGAAAAAGGATTGTATGGTGGTGAAGATGAAACCACGAATAATCGCATGGAATTGATGGCCGCTATTGTGGGTCTTGAAACACTGACACGGGACTGTGAAGTTCGTGTCACGACGGACTCTCAATACGTTCGTAAAGGTATCACCGAGTGGATGAAGGGCTGGAAGCGCAAAGGTTGGAAAACGGCTGCAGGAAAGCCCGTAAAGAACAAGGATTTGTGGGAGCGGCTGGATGCCCAGAATACGCGTCATACCATTGAGTGGTGCTGGGTGAAAGGTCATGCCGGTCACCGTGAGAATGAAATGGCGGATGAACTGGCCTGTCGTGGCGCTGAAGAGATTATCAAAGGTAAGAAGCAATGAGCCGCCAGATCATAATGGATACTGAAACCACAGGGATTGACCCGTCACAGGGGCATAGAATTGTTGAAATCGGCTGTGTGGAGATGATAGACCGGAAACTGACCGGTAATACCTATCATGTCTACATAAATCCTGAGCGTCATATGGATGATGAGGTTATCCAGATTCATGGTATTACCAATGAATTTGTGCAGGACAAACCTCTCTTTGCATCAGTAGCGAAAGATTTTCTTGAGTTTATCAAGGGTGCAGAATTGATTGCACATAACGCTCCCTTTGACGTGAATTTTCTCAATCATGAACTGAAATGGCTGGATACAGCGCTTGGGCAGGTTGAGGACTACAGTAAAATCACTGACTCGCTGGTGATGGCCAGAAAGAAGCATCCTGGGCAGAAAAACAATCTGGATGCTCTGTGTAAACGTTACTTTATTGATAACTCGGCTCGAACCTTCCACGGAGCCTTGCTTGACTCCGAAATACTGGCAGAAGTTTATCTTGCAATGACGGGGGGGCAGACGTCGCTCCTGCTGGGTGCAGGAGAGGGCAGTGAAGATGATGCTTCGGTTATCAGACGTTTACCCTCTGAGCGTCCGGCTTTGAAAATCATTAAACCTACCGATAATGAGCTAAAGCAGCACCGCGAAAAGCTGGAAAAAATTGGCCAGCAAGATTGGTAGAGCTACGAATCAGAGCAGGTGTCCTGTTCTGATTTCAGATTTGAACCATTCACTCTTCCCGCACTATGACCAGGGCATTCAATAATAAAGTACTAGGAGTCTGTCGGACTTAGCCGACCGTAGCGAGGAAAAGTCCGGTTTGAGACAGTTTTTATGATTATTTGAGGCGAATAGCGAGCTATTCAACGAAAAGAATCATAAAAAATGGCCAAATCA
>NZ_JBPCXO010000510.1:0-1709 GCF_051008435.1 Endozoicomonas sp.
CTTCCTCAATGTTGAGTGGTCAGTACCCAGCAAGCGAGCTGCTTCACCAATCTTGACTAATCTCTTATCCATAGTGTGAGATTATGATAGATAATCATAGATTACTCAATACTGTTTCAAACCCTTCGCTCAGATATCTCCGGTGCCCGTATCGCGGACAAGCTGGAAAACCGTGACATGATTGGTTTCAGGTTGGGAACCTGGCTGAATGATAATACCCGTATCTACGGTAACTTCATTCTTGATGACAAGAGCTACAAGAAGAGCTACAAGAAGAGCCATGCAACAGACAGTGGGGCGACCACTAGCGAAAGTTATCGCTATAAAAACTATGAACTGAGTCTGTCTGCCGATTATGTTATTCCTCTGACGGATTCTGGTAATACTCAGTTCTACGCCGGTGGTACTCTTGGCCTGAATAAACTGAAATACTCTCAGGGACAGCATACTGACAAGGTGACAGGCACGCAGGTTAATGGCAGCCGCACCAAGCGGGATACGGCTCTGATGTACGGCCTGCAGACCGGTGTTATCCAGAACCTGACCGACAACCTTTCTGCAGAACTGGGTTATCGCTACACCCGATCCAACAATGAGATCACTGGTAGCTTTAACGGTGAGCGCCTGAAGCTGGAGAGCAAGTCCCAGCAGTCTGCATTCCTGGCGTTAAACTATAGTTTCTAATCGGTTGCCGACATTTCATTCAGGGCTGGTCAATTTCCAGCCCTGAATATTCTATGAGCCTGCCGGACTCCTGGTGCGATTCACAGACAGTTCATTTGAGTTATGGCACTCTGTTGTATTAACAACAACCTTCAGTTGAATCATGGCTGACGGGATGCCTGAAAGTTCCATCTATATAAGTGGCATGACTGTTTATATAGACAAGACAGGACAATTCCATGAAGTTTATGGTGGTGGAAGACGACGATCTGCTGCGTCATCACATCAGTTACCAGCTGGGCAGTCTTGAGCATAAAGTCTACTCGGCACCTGATGCCCGGGAAGCGCTCTACTTTGCCGATCAGTACACACCCGATGCGGCCATTATCGATCTGGGGCTACCCGGTATGGATGGTCTTGAGCTGATCAGAACGCTGAGAGAACAGGGGAAAAACTTTCCCATTCTGATTCTGACGGCTCGGGGTAATTGGGAAGACAAGGTGTCAGGTCTGGAAGCCGGAGCGGATGATTATCTGGTCAAACCTTTCCGTTTTGAAGAATTGAAAGCTCGCCTGAATGCACTGATCAGACGCTCTGCCGGTTTTAGTCAGCCCCGGATAAAAGCAGGGCCTTTGATGCTGGATCTGTCCCGCAAGCAGGTCTGGTGTAATGACAAAAGCCTGTCTCTCACTGCTTATGAGTACAAGATTCTTGAATATATGATGCGCCATGCCCAACAGGTGGTCTCCAAGCGGCATCTGATTGATGAGCTTTACGAAGATGAAGGTCGGGACAGCAATGTGCTGGAAGTCCTGGTGGGTCGTCTCAGAAAGAAGCTGGAGAGTGAGGGGGTGGACAATCCTATAGAAACGGTTCGCGGACAGGGCTATCTTTTTACATTGTCCTGTTCATGAAGTCGCCAGGAGCCTGTCGGACTTATGCTTTCGAGCATACTCTCTATTGAAGAGTCAGTAGAACGAGTCGACAGTCTTGAGCGTTCTAGACAGCTTCGATGGATTCGTGAGAATAGTTGACCTATTTAATCG
>NZ_JBPCXO010000511.1:0-4422 GCF_051008435.1 Endozoicomonas sp.
GAATACCGTAATAACGAGCAGTGTCTGCGATCTGTGTCGATTGCACCGAGGTCTTGGCTTCACTGGCCCCTTCCGCATCGACCGGCATCAGTGTCCCTGCAGGAGTGGCCATACCGCCGGGAAAACGGTCAATCAGAGCCGCACTGATTTCCATATCCAGCCGCCGACGTTCAAAGTCGATATAGCTGCCACTCCCGTAGGCGTAGGTGAAGGTTTCAATACGGTGCTCCACTTTGGTAATGCGAACATATTGCTCCTTTTTGCTATCACTGCTGTACAGTCGATAGACTTCACCAATTTCAGGCAGGGCTTTTTCTTCTCGCTGAATACCGACAATGCTACGCTGACCCACCAACTGATCTCCCAACAGTTCGAAGCTGGCTGAGGTGCCGGGTACCACATAAGCCTCGATCCGATCCCGGGCAGCATTGCGCTCATCCACCTGGCTATTGGTATTGAACAGCAACACACTGACATTGTCGTCATCCGGTGCGTCGGTGAGGATGATATGACTACCCAGATAGGCATCGTTGTTATCGGTGCTGATGCCAATGTAGGCTTTTCGCAGAGCCACATCTCCGATGGTTCGGTCAATCCGGGAGATGTCCTGGAACAGGTTATTGACGTTGCCGTCGATCACTCCATTGCCAGTAGCCCGGCCTCCTCCGTCTTCTTCATCACTGAGTCGTTGACTTTCGAAGAGTTTTACATCGTTGTTATTGATGGCCATCCATAGCTCCTATTGAAATGATCATGTTTTATGTTTTTTCTAGTTTTTCTGCAGGGTCATGGTAGAAAATGCTTCTGGAAAAACTCGATTTAGCTCTGTTAGACTCTGCTGGGCGAGGTAAACAGGAAAGGAATTCGTTGTGCCCGAAGTTGAGAATAAAAAACCCTATTACAAGAAAGACCGGGTTGAGCAAGCGATTGACTCGTTCGCTGCCATTAAAAATCCGAAAGCTGCAGATCTTGAAGCAGTAGGTCACGTCGCCCAAGTTGAAAGTCAACTTGATCGCTACCGTTCAGCGACCAAAAATATGACAATCGATCAACTGGAGGATGAAGAGCACCAGTCAAAAAGACTGGCTGAGTATCTGACACTGTCAGGCGACCCCAAACCTCACAAAAACTGTCATGCCCATGCCATTATTTCAGGATCTCACAAAGATGCAGCCCGATTAAGAGCAGTGCTGGCCTGGGTAAAAATAAGAATTGACGACCCCGATAATGGTTGCTGGCTACCTGAAAACACGGCTGCCCTGGCTTTAATGCCGCGAAGACTCAGGCATGCTATTCCTCACAGCAGAATCCACCGATTTAACTACTATCACTGGCTCGACAACATCATTAATTTAAGAGCCACTCGAACGGATGAACAACTCAGGTCAGTATTAAAGATGGTTGAAACTCGAATTCAGGCGGGTTCTCAGCCCAGTTATGTTATGAACAAAAAAGGCGTTGGTCTACCGGTATGATTTATTCTCTTCGACCCGATGTTAAACACTTTCTCTGGTTCAACATAGACAGTAAAGAGTCCCGCCGAGCCCTGGGTGACGATACTTTATTCCATATGGATGAAAGCCCAGTCTCTTACCTGGAGAATTGGCAAACCATGGCAATAGAGTTCTACAGCTCATCCGCAGGGAAAGTATCTGTTATTCCCGATATTTCACAACGCCATGGTCGTTTATTTATCAGTCAGGAAGCTCACACTGCTCTGCACCCCTTGATTGACTCTTGCGGTGAGTTTTTACCGGTCACATACAACAAGGCACATGGATATATCTTCAATGTACTGACCTTGTCAGATGACGCCCTGAACCTGAATCTTTGCAAAAAAAATCAATGGGGTGAGATAGACTGGATTGCTTTTGATGAGCAAAAACTGCAAGGCTTTCCTCTATTCAGAATTGAGTACGATAACTATATGGGTGTGTATTGTAATGAGCGCTTTAAGCAAGCCTGTGAAGATGCGGGCTTAAAAGGTGTGAGGTTCAGCCCGGACCTTTCTGGGGCTCCTTGATTTCTACTATTGGGACAACTCAACTGTCAGCAGCCGAATGTTCAGGCTGTAGTTATCATCGTCGCCTGGGTAAGCATAGGGCAGAATCTGTCGTGCTTCAATGGGTGAACCTGAACGATCAAAGATCACTGAGTACTGCCGCAGGTCGGGAAGCGTGAGTGTCATCCTCTTATTGGCTATCCGGGATAGCGCTAACAGGTTCTCAACGGTGGCCCGGCTTACCCACGCTGCGTCCTCGCCACCACTGAGTTCTATGGGTCGGCCTCCTCCGTCTTCTTCATCACTGAGTCGTTGGCTTTCGAAGAGTTTTACATCGTCGTGGTTGATGGCCATAAAAAATCCCTTTCTTCAGGCGAAAAAAAACCGCCAAGCTGGCGGCGTCATATAGATCTTCTGGATTGAAGGGCACTAAGGCGATAATGCGGTTAAATCATTAGTAAACAAAACCCCTGTTAAACCTGCTTCTTCGATCGTTTCTTTAAATGCATCATTACAGTAGACCCCTCCAAACCCATCTACATCACTTCTGAATACATTAAATTGAGTGCTCTCTGCTTCCAAAAATGAAAGTGCTGTGAGATCTCCCCACTCATTTCTGGTCGTTAGTTGTGTATCAACACACCTTTCTTCATCAGCAATATTAAGGATATTCAGCAAGAATCCTGATTGTCCTGAGAAGGTAACAGGAAGAAACTCTCCCACATCCTTAAAAAAGCTGGACAATAGATCATAGGCTTTTTGATTCAAAAATAAACGCCCCAACCCAACATCCAGATCAGGTAGCTGATTCACTGCAGCCTCACCACTTTCATAGAACTCTATCTCTAATGGTTTCCAGATGGGCTGATACCGGGTAGGCTCACGCTCAAGATAAAACTCACTGTCTCCACCCAGTTTGTCTTCTACTTCATCAGCCGATAAGTGAAAGTGGAGAAAGTTCTCACTGTCTTCATGTATTCGATATATCACGACTTTTTACCTCGACTGGCTTTCTCCATTACTTCTTTAGGCTGAGTACCAGCCTGAAGCCGTGTTTCTACCATTTTCAGTTTTTGCTTCAATACTTCAACATTTCTTATACTGGCAGGACGAAGTTCTGAATCCAGCCAGCGATAGTAATTCGTTCTATGGATTCGACTATGGGGTACAGCACTTCGCAAGGTTCGAGGCATTGATTGAATAGCTGCTGTATTTCTGGGCAACCAACAACCATTAAAAGGATCATCAACTCGCAGTTTAAGTGATGCCAGCAAAGCTCGCTGCTGGGCAGCCCTCTTATGAGCACCTGATACGATAGCATGGGCATCACAGAGACTATGTGGTCTTGGATAGCCATCAATGGCCATATGTTCTGCAAGCCTGGAGGACTGATGATGCTCTTTCCTTAACTCTCTGGCGCTCATATCTTGAGCTCTCCAACGATATAAATCCAACTTTGTTTCTATATCTGCAACTGTTTGTACTTGCTGATAGTCAAATGTCGTTGGATCCTTTTTAGACGCACAACGATCAATCTGAAGCTCAAGCCTATCCTTTTCATAATACTTTTTTGTTCGTTCTGGCACTGGCATGATACTGACTCTCCTGCCTTTCCATGTCATGTTAAATTTCCAACTTGCAGATGCATCATAAAAGAGACATATAAGGAAATACCAGCATTATGTATGACAGCCAGCCTGACATTTACAAACTAAATTTTTCTGAACATACGATGCGCTTGCACATTGATGTACCTACCATGATGAAAAAGCTAGGTGAATTTAACTTCGTTCTAGATGCCACACCAAGATTACCCATCTGGGAAGCATTCCAGGCTGAGTGGCAGGATGGCACTGGCTCTGAAAATATGGATGTTGCTATCTGGCAAAGAAACTTGTGTTTCAGCCCTGAAAGTTATCTGAAGCTGGCTTCAAAACTGAAAGCTTATGGTGAATTTTTGCCGATTACCGTAGAAGGCGAAACCTGGCATATCTTTAATATCACCCACACTTTGGATGCAGATCCTGCACAAAGTCGCAAAGCCTGTGTCGATGGGGAAGAAAGTACTTATGTTGAAGCCATAGGCTTCCTGCCAGACCAGGAGGATTTGATTTTCAAAAGTACCTATGACGGCTGTATGGGTATCTATTGTCAGGACAGCTTTATAGAAATGGTAAAAGATCTCACGGGGATTGAATTCAGCTCTGACCTCAGGTCTATTTGATGAATTACAACTGGGGCTCAACAGTCAGTAGCCGTATACTTAGGCTGTAGTGGTGTTCATCCTCCGGAAAGGCATGAGGCATAATCTGTCGAGCTTCAATGGGTGAACCTGAACGATCAAAGATCACTGAATACTGTCGCAGGTCGGGAAGCGTGAGTGTCATCTTCTTATTGGCGATCCGGGATAGCGCTAACAG
>NZ_JBPCXO010000512.1:0-12308 GCF_051008435.1 Endozoicomonas sp.
ACTTCCTCAATGTTGAGTGGTCAGTACCCAGCAAGCGAGCTGCTTCACCAATCTTGACTAATCTCTTATCCATAGTGTGAGATTATGATAGATAATCATAGATTACTCAATACTGTTTCAAACCCCAGCCCGATCTGCGTTCAAATAAACAACAGCCACTCTGTTACTGGTACTAAAACAACCATTGGCAATCAGCATCACAGACACGGGGACAAACCAGGCTAACAGGCTCTCTGGCCAAATATAAACACAGGCAAGCAGAATCAGACTGGAGCACAGAAGCAGATGGCCATCATGCTCTCTACCGGATAATGCTCAACCAGCATACCCGTAGCGATACTGGCCAGAAATTGCAGAAAGCACTTAACCCCATAGAGATACCTAAACAGTAAAGCGCTTAGCCCAAAATAATGCATGTATAAAAAGGCTGAAGAGGTCATGTAAACGGCAAAAGCTCCGTTTACCACAGCTCCCTG
Source organism: Endozoicomonas sp. (assembly GCF_051008435.1). GTDB lineage: Bacteria > Pseudomonadota > Gammaproteobacteria > Pseudomonadales > Endozoicomonadaceae > Endozoicomonas_A. The sequence continues at coordinate 477 of NZ_JBPCXO010000512.1, forward strand.
AATCAGAAGCTGTCGGTTTTGGGCATCCTTAAGCAGGTCAATATAGGGAGCAATCCATGTAGTCTGTAATTTTCTCTTCTCAGGCGGCAGGGTTTCCGGCAAAAAAGGTACAAACAATAGGATCAGAATCACACTATAAGCCGCCTCAAGATAAAACTGCATGGACCAGCCGTACCAGTCATAAACATGAGCACCCAGTGTTGGACCCAGAACTGTCGCTCCAATATAGATAGCCGCCGACATGGCCATCATCTTCATGGCAGCCGAATCATCCAGTACGTCTCTGATCATGGGATAGGCTACGGCAAAACAGGTAGCCAACCCGACGCCCTGAACCCCTTTGCCAATCAACAGCATCTACAATGAGTCCGTTTGACTCAAGTAACAGACAAGCCAGAATATTGATAAACAGGCCTGTAATCAGTACTGGTTTTCTGCCATACCGGTCCGAAAGCGGACCAATCACAAGCAAAGAAGCCATCGCCGTCGTCATGAGAAAAGTCATGGACAGCTTGGCAACGGAAGGAGAAATCCCAAGACTTTTTGCCATGGCGGGAAGTGCGGGCAAGTAAAAGGTATAAGCAAGAGAAGGAATCGCAATAATCAAACTGATAATCACACAAGAAAAGCGATTATCACCAAAATTCCACTTCAAAACATCACCTCATACTGCGGATCACCTGATCTTTTATGCATCAATCATGTGCTGCGTGCTCAGGATACTGCTAATACTAGTTAGGTCTCAGAAGTTCGCTCAACATTAACCTGGGCATTCGAACAAAAAAGAAAATAAATATTTACAGTCATGTTCTGAGAAAGACTGGTCTAATCTGGAAAGTCCATAAATATAAATCTTTTAACAGCTCAAAAGGCACTTGATAGCAAAGCCGAAGGGATATTTTCTAAAGGCAGGGCATCAATAAATAACTACTGAATTATCTGCGGTATATTGACTAGATTATTGTCGAAATCGATGACTTTCCTGGGAAAGATCACTGTTTATGTGCTCTTCCTTAACCTGTTTCTGACCCGAAATAATTGGAACAAATACCCCAAGTTCATTGCCATTTTTATTCTTACCGCTTCAGCGACCCAGTCTGTCTCGGGCAGCCTTCTGGAAAATGTCGAACAGGTCAAGAAGTACGAAGAATTCTTCAGACTACTGGGTCAAATCGCCCAGAACACTCTTGGGCTTCCTGCCACAAGAAACCGATACTGGCGGGTGCATATTCTGCGCTCCCGATCAGATTTTAATGAATATATGGTGATTGATCCTGAGCTGAGCTCAACACCTGCCGGAACGCCAATGCCGGCATCACCCATACCACATGATACACCTGAAGTTTCTCCCCATCCGAGTCGTTCCGCTTTCTTTTCTTCCTGGCGTATTAACTTCCCAAGCAAAACACTGTCGGAGGGCCCAGCCTTCCATAAAATCAATAATTCTACGTTCAAACAGCTGGGGCCCAGTCACAATCCTTTTACGTTCACGCCGAACGACGACATTGTACTCAGTGTGAGAATGAGAGTACGGAAACATAAGAGTGAGGAAGCCAAACCGAAACAAAGAACCTTCATTCTAGAGCCCAACGACCATGCATCCACTCTCCATCAACGCAGAAAGCCCAATCAGACCTTTTTCTGTCACTACATCAACAGTCAGACGTCAACCTGTGAGATCTGTGTGGAGTTCGAGACTCTTGACGATGAAAAGAGCATCCACGACTTAAGGACTGCCAGCCACTTCTATGATTACAGCAAGGCTTTCAGTAGCCAGACAGAAAGAGGGCTGTCCAGCTCCTCCTTTGGTTATTCACTGTTAGATGAAGACTATCAGGACTTTCTTGAAGTGTTTGAACGGAATGTTAAGGGCGAATTTCTGAATGTCCAGGATGGCATCAGTGTGGACGTTTCAGAGCGGTACAAAACCATCGGTCACGCCCATGCACGGGTGATAGGAAGAGGTCAGTTCTCAGTCGTTTTTGCCCTGGATAATGTTTTATCGGGACTCGCTCTGAGACGTTTTCCTGGCTATATGGACAGAAAGGATGCAGACAACTTTCTACTTACCCACGAAGCAGCTCTGACACTTTACAAGGAGCTGGGTGTCAACCTGGAACCTACCCGCTTACTGAGAGTAAAGGCCAGGGAAGGGTATACCATTTATATGATCCAGCGTCGTCTCAGAAAAGATGAGTTGGCAGAAAACTTCATTGAAGGTCTGCTGGACTATGGTCCTGAAGAGGTCGCCATGTCGATCAAATCCCAAGGCAGCACGGGAGAAGTCCATGATATGGGGTATGCAGAAGCGGTGAGTCGGATTCTGCATGCAGTTATCGCTGCGATTTATAACAACCTGGAAAAACTGGGTAATGAAGATTGTGCTCACCGAATATGCTGCGATGCCAAACCCGACAACTTCGGCGTTGGCTTCTCTTTTCGCAAAGAATGGAAAAGAAATGACCTCTATCTACGAGATGTCATCACCCAGGCAGATCTGACGGATTTCCACCCCTGCTCTCTGGTGCTATTTGACCAGTTATTATTTGATGGTGGCCCAGAAGCGGCTATATTGACGCACATTCTGGGCTACAACCCTTATCAGGTTTATCAGGAGAAAATTAAAAACTGGGCAGACGCCAAAAAGCTGATCGTTAAATCCCTGGCAAACATCGCTTATCACGCAGATGACATGGCTCATGAAATCATGCCAGAACTGGTGGACCGTACCCGCCAGATGCTATTGGACGAATGGCAATCGAACCCGGCCCTCAACAAACGTTACATGGACTACCTGAACCCTGGCCAAAGCCAGAGTGACCACTCCAAGCAACTCCCGCTGGATCGCCTGTTTTTTGATCCCGATGAGATTTCCGCTGAAAGTATCATCCAGTATCGAAACAATAGTTCAAGAAACAATCTCAAATTAAAACTTCACCACTACCTTTTAAAACTGGCCAGAGAGATGAGGCCCGATCAGTTTCACCACCAGCTCTATCTGCCTGTTGACTACCAGCAGGACTGGTGGCTGAGAGTCGTAGACAACCAATTTCGGCATCGCTTTGCAGATGCTCTTGAAAATCGTTTTTCTGAAATAAGTATCATGCATGCACCTGACACTGAACCCAATAAAGCAGCCAGTAACTCGTTAAAAGCACTGGTGGACTCTGTGGCTACCGATCGAGCCCTGATGGACGAGGCTAAATTAAGAAGACTGCTCAATTGGCATGTAGAGGCCGGTAAGATTCCTGACCATGCTGCAGAACAGAAAAAAAAGCATGAGAGAGAGTTAAAAAGCATCGAAAGAGATCATCTTATTCGACGAGTCAATCGTTTCTATTCAAGCAGGCTGCGAAGCTTGCATCAGAATCCCTGGCCTAAGCTATCCGATGATGAACTCTTCAAAGCTCACCCAGCCGATGCCATTGAAATCTATGAAGAGAGTTTAGAAACTTTTAAAACCGGGTTTAACAAAGTGCAGCAACTTTTCTGGTTCTATCTGGTTCATCAACACAATCCGGAGTTGTCCGAGGAACAACAAAAACAACTCGTTGAGATAAGAGAGGATAACTGGACTGCTATTGTCAATCTGAAATACTCAGAGAAAATCAAAAGGACTCTGGATAAAGCACTCGGACAAAAACCTTTTGGGGAAAAGGTGTCACTACTGAGCAGTGATCCCTTGCTTGAACTTCTGACGAGGGAAATACTGTCCGACGATACCATCCCTTTGTTTGCAAACGAAAAGACCGCTCCTCGTCACCAGAATGCTGAAGAAATGAGCAGCGATGAGCTTGATACCACTCCTCCTCCACAAACAAGAAGAAAACGAAGCAGTGTTTCCTTCAGTCATCAGACATCTCACATTGAACTGACAACCCCCTCCCCCGGCAGTGAACTTCTGCAAACCGGTTATTCTTCCGGCACCCTTACCCGAAAGAGCCTGACAGAACTGCTGAAGAAGTGGGGAATCATCCCCATGCACATAGTTCAGGCCGAAGCGACTACCTTCCCTGAAGCTTATAGCAAGCTTCGGTCACAAAGCTGGGCCAAAGCTTTGGACAATCTTAATAATCTTTTCCCTCTTGCTGCCATTTACCCCCTGCCTGAAACAGTCAGATTGCGTTTTCGGGCTCGACTTTATGAGCGTCAGCATCTTGCCAGAGAGCTGAGTCTGATACCCAGCCATGACGAGGTGCAGTTTCCCAGTTATAGCCACAGAGATACCCTGGTTCAGGCGATCAAGGAAGTTATGGAGCACAAAAACACCAGCCGGAAGTCCAAGCCATTAGTTATTATCGACCTGTCTTCTTCCGTTGATGAAATGATCGCGGGGGTTGCGTATCGAACCAGCCCTCCCCCCTCTACGCCCAGAATTATTCTGATTCGTTCAAATCTGAGCCAAGGAACCCAGGGTGAGTTCAGCCGGGTAGAGCAGAGGAGTGTAACGAAAGAGGAGTTGAATCAGTGGATCAGTGAAAACAGGAACTATGACTATATGCTCAGGGTTTTACGCATTCACAATGAAGACCTATGGTTCACCCTGAAGCTACCTGAATCCGTCAAGACAAAAAAAGAGAAAAGAAACAGTACCCCCGACAGTCAGGAATTACTGGACGAACCATCATCTTCCCAAACGTCACTGGACGCTCCCCCGCCAAAGCGGGTCAAACTGGATAACCTTCCCCTGAGCCCTCAGGAGCTGAACGAACTGGAGCAACAGGGTGTCAGGGACATGTCATTGGAAGAACTGACCCGACTCAGAACAGGTCAGGCCACAGCTCAGATGACTCTGAACCAGGCAGAACAGCAGGCAATAAGAGCCCTGAGATTGCAATGGTGCCAGCTGGCTCCCGTAGCAGCTGATCATTTTTGTATGTATAACAGTTTGGTGCACCTGCTTAATATGAGACCTCAGAGTGCCCGTAAACTGATTACCCATATCACTGCTCTGCTGAGTTACCTGTTACAGAAGATGCCTTATTCCAATCAAGGCATTCACGGTCACATTGTGAGTGGTTTGTACCGAAACATCATTGTTCTTGCATTGAAAAACCCATCGATAAGAAATCATCTTATTCTTCAACTCAGGCACTTGATCTCCAATACCAGCCACTACCCGCTCGCTCTATTCAAAAGGCATTTGAGTGATCTTTTGGGACACCTTCTGTATCAACTGCCACGGAACTATCACAACATTCTGGAAAATATAGATCAGATGGGTGCCGATGAACTTTGGGCCATTTTACAACAGATGATCAACAATGCAGGAAATAATACTGCCATAGATCTGTTAGTGGCCAACATGATCAACCAGATGAGCGTTTTAGCAGGTGCAACTCAACATCTTCAATTGATCAATGATCTTGTACAACAACTGGGCCATCAATGGCAGCTCAATGATCCTATGCTGACCCCACATATGTTATTTCTTGGATTAGGCGCTCAAGCTCTGAACAACCTTTTAGACAACCCTACCCAAGCGGGCTTCCAGATGCTCCAGGGGTTTATGCCCTTCCAACCGGGGCAACATATGTGGGGGGATAACAATATGATTGAACAGATGCTGATGCCATTACTTCAAGCGGCACAAACGCCTTTGAACGTCATGATTGTTGCTCCTGCCATTCACACACCCCATAACCCGCTGGGTGCTATGTTCATTCCAGCGATGGCAGGTAACCCGGCACTGGGGGTAGTGCCTCAACCCACCAATGAACACCAGCAAATCATGCAATGGCTTAATGACCCCGATACATTGACTTTGTTTCATGGTAATCAACAGGCTCCGTTGCTGCCCCAAAACATGATGAACGCAGGAACACACTGGCAACCCGTCGTTCCAATACAGCAACAGCCACCAGCTCCGCAAGCTCAAGTTGTGCCTCAGCCCCAGGCTGAAACAACGGCAATAGGGCAACCGGTACCTCAGCCAGTGACTATAAAAGTCGAGCCTGCTTCTCCACTTCCCGAAGCCTCAGCCGTCGATTTTCCTTCTGCCAATAATGAGGTGGAAATATCCATCGATAACCTGCCTCCGGACTCTGGCAGTTTAATGACTCAATTACCGCCCATCAGTATGATAGAGCTGCAAAAACTGTTAAAACCGGATCCTGATCAGACTGAAGCTGAGCTTGAGGCATTCAGTCAATGTATTGAACAGGCAACCGGAGTACCCTGCACCCGACTGGAAGCACGATACTGGCTACGCTGGCTGGTTATAATTATGATTCTGGTGCTCAGCAATCAAGTCAGTAGTTGAGTCTGCCAGAACATTTGCCAGAACATTTGCCTGCCAAAGCGTTAGCAACTTTATCACCCTTGGCTATTCTGTACAGGTTGTTAGGATTTGTGCTTGAGGCAGGGCGTGGTCAAACCCTCTATTCGAAAAAAAATCATTCTCTTTACGGTGGTGCCCGTCACACTCTTCTATAACCTGCTGAGTGCCTTGCACATCTATACCTCTTTCAAGGAATCCTCCCATGAAATAGAGATTCAGATGCGCAATAACGTTGTGCACTTTGCCCGCACTCTGGATGCCTATACCCAGGAGATTATGTCTCAGGCTACGGCCCAGGCCCGGTTATTACAGACAGAAACCTACCCGACCTATCCATTGCTTCACAGTATTCTGGCTTCTAGCCCCTTCCTGACCAGAGTCTGCTGGATCAACACCCATAATGCAGACGCTTCGACCTGCATCTATAAACGAAAAGGCAAAGTGGAACCGGCGAAGCTGCCAGCACAACCACCGACTGAACTGGGAAAAAGCTGGCAGCAGATTGTCAGACCGGATGATTACTGGAGCAAGCTCTATCGGGATTCCAAGACCGGAAAAAGACTGGTTAGTTTTATTGTTCCCAGCTATCAACCACACACGGGAGATATGCTGAAGCTGGATGTTGACATCAACCGCATGGTCCACGATGTCATCAATCCAAAATTGTTTGAAGGACGAAATATCGGGATCAACCTCTGGAAGTTCAATATGGTGGACCGCAGTGGTGATTACCTGTACAGTGACAGCGTGCAGGCCAACCGCTTTGGCCATAAAAACCTGCGGCAAACCGGAGAAGTTTACGGCATTGAAGGATTTGGGGATCATATCGAGCAATGGATTGATTCCCGACGGGCCGAAACCTTCCGGGCCTGGCTGCCTAACCCCCAGTATCAAAAAGAATACTGGTTCTTTGGTGCCCCGGTCTCCTCTACCCAATGGTGGCTCTATACCTCGGTCAGTCGGCAACATGCGCTTCAGGGGGTTCTCGACATAGCGCTGGTTGATATCGCAATAATGCTGATTTCCCTGCTTCTGATTCTGGGTGGCATCTGGTACGTCTCTAAAAAAATCACTTACCCTCTGATTACCCTTAAATCCTGCATGGATACTTTTATTGAGCACCATCAGCTGGTTGAGGTACCCGATACCCGCTCCAGAGATGAAGCTGGCTCTCTCGCCCGCTCGTTTGTAAAGCTGACCCAGTGGCTGGATGCCAGAGACAAGGCACTGCACCAGGCCAGAGCGAATAATATGGGGCATATCGTTCAGGGATTGAAAGGACGCTATTTCTATTTCCAACTCAATACAGAAGGCCAGATTGTCCATATCAGCCGATCGGTGGAATCGGTTTTGGGATACAGGCGTGAAGAATTCACCGGCCCACTGGAAACCTTTCTGAGCAATGACCCGGGTAATCGCAGCTACAAGATTAACTTTGAAAAGGCGCTTCGGGGAGAGCCGGTCGAAGCCTTTGAACTGGATATCCAAAACAAACAAGGGCAGTCCCGGAGGATTGAGCTGTTCTGGAATGCCATGACATCGGGCCAACAGCGGGTCATCGAGGGTCTGGCCAACGATGTGACGGAACGGGTCAGTGATACGCTTAAGTTCAAAGCGCTTCTGGATTCTGCACCGGATGCCATGATCATTTTGAATCCGGATGGCATTATTGTCATGGTGAATTCAAGAGCCGTTGAACTGTTGGGCTTCCCCAGGGAAGACCTGATTAACATGCCCCTTTCACTGCTGGTTCCTCCCGAGTCCCGGGAGCAACATCCACTCCTCAGCCCATTAATCGACAGGGCCTGGAAACAAACACGACTGTTTCGCCAGGAAACAGAAGCCGTTGACAGAAACGGACGAACCTTTCCTGCTGAACTGACCAGCAACCCCCTGATTACTCGTGACGGTGTCCTCATCTCCGTCGTTATCCGGGACATCACGGAAAGCAAACAGATTGAACAGGCTCTGCTGACAGCCCATGACGAAGCGATCATGGCCAGCCGCTCAAAAAGTCTGTTCCTGTCCTGTATGAGCCATGAGTTACGAACCCCCTTGAACGGCGTCATTGGCTATGCTCAGGTTCTACAGAGATCCGGTGGGCTGAATCCCGGCCAGCACCAAAAGCTGGCTATTCTGGAACGCTGCGGTCAGCACCTCCTGACCTTAATAAACGACATTTTAGATCTAACCAAGATTGAAACTCAGGGTGTAGACCTGCACCCCGTCTCTGTTGACCTGAGACAGTTACTGCTGGAAACCCGGGAACTGTTTGTCCCCAGAGCGGAACATAAAGCATTGCAGTTAGTATTAAATATTGATGAGCATGTTCCAGACTGGGTCGAAGTGGATGAAGTCAAATTGCGGCAGATTCTGACCAACCTTCTGGGTAATGCCATCAAGTATACGGAAACAGGTTCCATTGAAATTCAGATAAGAGCCAGAAATGAGCGGCTTTTTTTCTCAGTAAAAGACACCGGACTCGGTATCGACCCCAAAAATTTTGAAATCATATTCGACCCCTTCAGACAATTGGACGAGGGTCTTAAAACTGGGGGCACTGGACTGGGGCTGGCCATCAGTCGCCATCTGGTTAAAGCCATGGGGGATGACCTGACGGTCAACAGTAATGTGGGTCAGGGCAGTTGCTTCACCTTTTCAATCCCCTTGAAAGAAGCACCGGCACTGGACACTGATAACGTCTTCTCGTCAGATCAGGTTGAATTGATACTTCCTGCTAACCATACCTATACCGCACTGATTGTTGATGATCTGGAAATCAACCGCGATCTGCTGAAAGTCATTATGGAAGAGGCTGGCTTCAAAACACTGGAAGCCTGCGACGGGCTGGAAGCCCTGGCATCTCTGGAAAATCATAAGCCGGAAGTGGTCATGATGGACATCAGAATGCCCAGAATGGACGGAATCGAAGCTCTGAAACATATCCGTTTGAATCCCGGGCTGAGAAACCTGAAAGTCATAGCAGTCACCGCCAGTGCAGGTTCAGACATCAAGAACCGCCTCAAACAGAAAGGCTTTGACGGAGTGCTGGCCAAACCCTTCAGGGTGAATTTCCTGCTACAAGTAGTAGCCAGCCTTTTGAACCTTAACATCAAAGAATCTCGAGTAGCGGGCGACAGGACTGGACCATCAGAACTTCCACAGCTGGATGAGATTCATAAAAAAGCCTTGCTCAGAAAAATATCTCAAGTCCTTGAGTTTGGTGATATACAGGAGCTGACATCCATAACCGAAGAGTTCAGGGAAGCAGAAATGCAAGCGTATTGTCAGTATCTTGTTCAGATCGCAGAAGCCTGCGATATGGACGAACTGGAAAGATTCTATGAACAAATGAAAAAGCAATCTGACAAGAGCCCAACATAACCCAACCGCTACAACAGCGTCCGTGATTAACCTATACTGCGCTATTATTTCGCCTATCGAGTCATCAATGAGTTCAACCTTAAATATTCCGGAAATACAGGCCAAACTGACACTCAGCCTGAAAGATATCTATCCGCTGGCTCTCAATGCGGACGAACAACTGGAAGCTCTGCAAAATGAAGAGAAAGGCAAGTTTTCAGCCATTTTCCAGCAGGACTCGGGGTTCAGTGCCTCAGCCAACCGATTTTTGCCTTACCTGATCGAATTAAACGACGAAATTCAAAGCCTGCCTATCATGGAACCTGATAACCAGAAGGTTAAAATACAGGGTATTCTGAAAAAGATTAAAATGATGCATGAAGTTCTGGCTAAGTTTCACAGCATTAAAGACGAAACTCTGCACTGATCAGGAGGCTTTAGAGTCTCTCCGCCTGCCATATAGGATGAGAACAATAACTCATGACGGATGTCATCAAGGGCTATCACGCCCACATTTATTTCAATGAAGAAACATTAACTGTGGCAGAAAGCGTGATTGCAGAAGCAGACCAGCTTTTTGATATCACTGTGGGCAGAATGCACAGAAAGCCTGTAGGTCCTCACCCTGAATGGAGCTGTCAGCTGGCCTTTGAGAACGATGAATTTGCCAAACTCATTCCCTGGCTGATCCTGAACCGGAAAGGGCTGACGGTTTTTATTCACCCTTTGACCCAGAACGATTTGAAAGACCATACCGACTTTGCTCTCTGGATGGGCAGTATTGAGCCATTAAAGCTCGATATTTTCCAATAAGCAGATCGCCCCGGAGCCACGTCTGGGGCGAATCTGTGGCAGATTCCTCTTGCAAAATACGGCCGCCAAGGTAATATACGGCCACGTCAGCGGGGCACTTCTAAAACCCCCAGAACAAAGTCGGAGCGTAGCGCAGCCTGCTAGCGCACCACATTCTATGTGTGTTGCGCTCCCCTCTGAATAAAGGTCTTCAGACATGGGTTGGCTCAAACGGGACACGTCTGAGACTTGCCTGGCTGCAGGAAGGCGAGAAAGTGCTTCCGCCAGAGTGTTCCTGGAGCCTGCTTTTTCATTGTCGCTTTCCTTCATGGCGACAGCTGCCCATAGCTTCATCACATCATTGCCCTGGCCTGCTTGAATCATATCGTCCACGATCATGGCTCCGGTCTGGATAGCAGCGGTTTCGACATCCACCTGGTCCACTCTGTCCGGGTACTTCTTTCTACCAGCCTGAGCAAGACCATTCTGGATAGCGTCTGTAATCAGCCTTCGAGCCTGACTGATACCACCTTGAGGCCTGCCTGAGCCAGGCCTTGATCCACCATGAGTTGTCATCTGCCCCCCCTTTTCCGCAAAACCTGCCCGGTGTCTTGAAAAAACTTGATAAACCCCCGGGCGTCTATCTCCGCCTGATTATAGATGAATTTATATCCTCATCTTATAAAAAGCCTTCGAGATACAAAAAGGGGACTTGAGTCCCCTGGTTGTCCCACCTGAAAAACCATCAAAGCAGCCCTATAAACATATAATAAAGATAGATATATCAATCACTTATAACTATCAGGGTTGTTCTGTGTTCCTCAAGTCCCTCAAACCCCTCAGTTCTAGGTTCGGTTTTTGATTTTCGCAAAAAAAAGTCTCGGGTAAGTTAATATGCTAACTTCCCCGAGACTTTATAAAGTTATTTATATAGGGTGAGTATTTTTTTGCGGTAACAGCGGTAACAGCGGTTTTTGAGCTTATAGGCCTTGGTAAATAAGCATTTACCTGTCCCTCATTGCAATTTCTTTGCGGTAACCAGTCCCCTCTTTTTCTAAGAGAACGCTAAAACACCTCTCCAGCCAAAATCATATGCGAGAGTGGAATGGTGCATATATATCGCCACCTTGATTAAGGAATAGGCACTATGGCGGGTGTGGCCTTACTGACTGTATGGTTACAGGCTCATGCTCAACGTGGTTTTTGCAGGCAGATCAAAAGGTATGGACATATGCCTATAACTTGCCAAAACAAAGGTGGCAACATAAGTTGGGCTCTTTTGAAAAATGAGTGGGTAACCATGTATATTTACCCACTTCACTCACCCCATTGAACTCACCTGAAGGCTCACATGGAAGACCTGTTTCAGACCGCTCTTGGCATTACCGCTCCTTGGT
>NZ_JBPCXO010000513.1:0-3374 GCF_051008435.1 Endozoicomonas sp.
CGGATTTGGCCATTTTCTATGATTCTTTTCGTTGAATAGCTCGCTATTCGCCTCAAATAATCATAAAAACTGTCTCAAACCGGACTTTTTCTCGCTACGGTCGGCTAAGTCCGACAGACTCCTAGGAGTTGGATAGGAAGAAGCTCACTAATTGGTACTTTTGTATTACTTTTTCAGGCATCGATAGAGCGCATCCTTGAGATGGACTCTTTTTCTCTTCAAGTGGGTAAAATGCTCATCACTGGTGGGGACCTCTCTCATCTCCAGCCCTCTCACCTGATGGTCAAGCTGATGATACTCACGGGCCAGCTTCTGGAAACCAGGATCGCTGGTTTTCAGCTGGGAAACCTGCTCCTGCATCAGAGCAAAATCATCGTTCAAATTATGTTTAGTTCTCAGCATGACTAGCTCTCCGGAAAGGTACTTGATCAGTCTAGCCTGAAATCACACTGCGTAGCTGCCTTCTTGACCCCTGGTTATTGACCCTGATAACCCTTTTCAACGATCCTAATACTTTACCTTTAAAAACAAAATCTCTTTACACAAGACTTAAAAGTTTGGTATACAATGCACTAGTAATTTAGCCAAGTGCATAAACCAAAATGAATTCCATGCTATCCATGACCAAAACCATGATGAAACGCGACATGATTATGTGTTGCGGGGTCTGTCGTGGATAGCTGAAAAGCAGAAACACAGCCCCCGCACCAAGAGATGGTCCGGGGGCTTTTTTTTGCCTTTGCGAAGTTAAGTCATTTGACTATAGAAGTTTTGAATTTCACGCAGTAATCGACAATGTGCTCATTAATACGAAGTAGGCGCACATTAAAGTTTCCTGACCTGACTGCAAGCAAACACCCAAGCTATTAAAGCGTTACGGGAAAAGAAGGAGAAGACAGTGAGCGAGCTCAAACTCAGACTGGTCACAACAGGTAGCCTCGACAGCCTTGAAAAAGTACTGCATTCCAGTGCAGAAGACGGTCTGAAAATCAGCAACTTTTCTGCTGAACTGGTACCAGAAAGGGGTCACTACGAAGTCAAAATGTCTGTCTCAGGCTTTACCAGCCAACACCAGGTAGTCAGCAAGCTGGCCATGGAAGAAGATATTCGCGAGTTGACCCCGCTGCGCCGATGATCAAGCTTCAGTGATCATGAGCTTGTTGTTAACGTTTCCTGCAGCGATGTATTCTGCAGGAAACGCAGGCTCATTTTTTAGAGTTGGCTGATCACATACTTCAGACCACCCACGACAGCAGCCACCTGTGCATCATTGCACTCTTCGTCAGTCACTTTTGGACTGTCTGGATACACTTCAGTAGTTGTACCGAACTTGCAGTCTGTGACACCACCACAAAGACCCAGTTTTTTCATTGGGTAGTTAATAACACCCTCCTGAACCACCGGGGAGCCAATGATCTCACCCTGATCGTCTGCTGGCGCAATGTGCGTCACCTGTTGAACAGAATCAATCACCGACTTTTGAAATTCGGGAACAGGATTCTCTGTATCACCCACCGTATAAAAACCATCAGGAATCATCCCTTCCACATAGTCTTCACCATTGCGCGCTGCCAGCGCAGGACGGAATTCTGTTTCATCGGTGTCGGTGGTTTCATGCAGGTCAATGTGAATCAGAACCTTCTGCTTTAAGCTTGCCACCAGCTTCATCAGGTTAACTGACTCTTCTGCGGGACTGTCTGCATAAAAGGAACGATTGGGATCAATGGCATTAGGATTCCAGCGATTGATGGTTTCATAACCCCAGGGACTGATGCAGGGCACCACCAGAATATTAAAGTGGCTGACAAAGTTTTGAGCTTCGGTTTCCAGAAACTTCAGTGCACCATGAACGCCACTGGTTTCATAACCATGCACTCCTCCTGTTACCAGAGCGATTGGTTTATCCTGGCTCCAGTTACGACTCTTGATAGCATAAAGAGGGAAACGCTCGGTATCGTAGGAAAGGGCACCATACTGCTCAACATCATAGCGCTCTCTCAAAGCCATGATTTTAGGTACGACTTCCTTCTGATACTCACGCTTGATGGTTATTTGTTCATACCAGGCTTTGCGCTCTTCCTCGCCCCACTTTTGACCAGGAGTACCAATCGGGAATCTATAACTGCCGCCCATTTTTCAGCCCTTAATGTATTGATTGGAAAAGGAGACAGCTTAACCCTATTGTGCGGATAAGGCACGAGTCAGTACGGGAACCAATGCAGGGAATTCAGATGGGATTGTGCGCTCTCATCTTATTGGAGAGCGCATTATTCTGGGAGGGATTAATGTTTAGCGCTGACCCGTTTCAATGGGCCTGTTTTCATCGGTAATCCACTCACTCCAGGAACCCGGATAGAGCTTTGCACCCAGCATGCCCGCATATTCCATAGCCAGAAGGTTATGACAGGCAGTCACACCCGAGCCACAGTAAAAGACAGGCTCTTGCCCATCTACCATCAGATCACCCAGCTGTTTTTTCAACTGCTGTTCAGAAAGAAAAGAGCCTGTGTCATCCATATTGGAAGTAAATGGATAACAGACAGCTCCCGGAATATGACCTGCCTTATTATCAAGAGGCTCCACATCACCCGCAAAACGTTCAGAAGCACGGGCATCAATCAATCGAAAAACCGGATTGTGCAGTTGATTCATGACTTCATTCGCTGAAACCGTCATGCCGTGATCTACATCAGCCGTAAAGTCGGAAGGCGTAATTGCTGGAGTGTCTGTCGTCACAGGATAACGACCTGCAGACCAGGACTTGAAGCCGCCATGTAAAACCTGAACACACTTCACACCAATCCAGCGCAGTTGCCACCATGCTCGAGCTGCCATGGCATGACCACCGTCATCATAAACAACCACATGAGTAATTTTTCTGATACCCAGCTTTCTCAGCAGCTCAGAAAAAACCTCCGGCTCCGGTAGAGGATGCCTGCTGGTTTTCCCGGGAATAACCGGAGCTGATAGATCTTTTTCCAGATCAATATAACGAGAACCAGGAATATGTCCCTGACTGTAGAGTGTCTGTCCCATTTTAGGGTCAGCAAGACTGAAGCGGGCATCAAGCACAACAACTTTGGGATCAGTAAGCAGGGTTGCCAGAATTTCGGGTTCTATGAAAGGTGACATCCTATAAATCCATCTGAACTTTTACTGAGAAGCCATATTTGGCTGAAATCGTCGGTTCATTATCCCGGGAAATGCCAAAGCATCTCTATAAAAAATATTTCACGGGAGTTACAACGCTAGGAGCCTGTCGGACTTAGCCGACCGTAGCGAGAAAAAGTCCGGTTTGAGACAGTTTTTATGATTATTTGAGGCGAATAGCGAGCTATTCAACGAAAAGAATCATAAAAAATGGCCAAATCCGG
>NZ_JBPCXO010000514.1:0-5380 GCF_051008435.1 Endozoicomonas sp.
GTTCATAGCACTTGGCGTTATCGAGGAGGTCATAAAGTTTCATGACACTGTTTTACAAGAAAACGTCTTCTATTCATAGCCACATAAGTCATCCTGTTTCCAGCTCCCCGGAATCCACTAAGAGCCAAAGGTTAATGCGCTCTCAGACTGCACCTGCCAGGGTAACTCAGTCCCTCTGGCGTCATTGGCAGATATCACAGTGACCTCATTTCTGATTATCGTTTGTTGATCGCACTCTGTTTGTGGAATTACCCACCTCCTGGTACTTGAGAACGTTTAATGTCATGCCTGACAGCCTCGATTGTTTCTGACTTTTCTCAGCAGAAGGCCCATGAATAAGCTATACAAAAAACTCCTGTGCCTTTTCATTGCTCATGGCTGTTTGATCTGATGACCTTAATGCCCTTCAATACATTCAAACTCTGTGGCTGGCTGCAAAAAGTCCGCCTGATTATGATCTGGTTGCTGTTAGCCTGTGCAGCCTCCATGCCTGCCCTGTCTTCGCCTCTGGAACGCGGCCTGCTGGCTACCCCCAAATCTTTGCATCCACACTATTTTGGGGGTTCTCCCGATGCTCAGGTTCTCAAAGATGTTTTTGAAGGACTGATGGTCCAGAACAAGAACGGTGAGCCCGTGCCCGGGGTTGCCCGAGATGTTCAGCGTCACCCTGATGGCATCCGGTATACCTTTATTATCAGGGATAACCTGAAATGGTCAGACGGCAGTGCATTAACGGCCGATGATTTTGTCCGCAGCTTCAAAGCTCTGGCTGACCCAGCACGCAGGGCCAGCTATCGCTGGTATTTAAAGATCGCCAGAATAACCGGAGCTGAGCAGGCTCTAAATGGTAATCCGGAGGCACTGGCCATCAAGGCCTACGGTAATAAGCTGGTCATAGAACTGGATCAACCTGCGCCCTATTTTCTGGACTTGATGACCTTTCCCAGTTTTCTTCCCGTCCATCAAAGTAATCTGTCGGGTGATGCTGCTACCGTCCCGGTCACCAATGGCCCCTACATGATTCATCGTGTGATTCCGGAAACCCGCATTGAATTGAGCAGCAATCCCAACTATTACCGCCACCTGAATACCGATCTTCAACAGATCAATTATCAGATCATTCCCTCAATCCATCGCCAGTTAGAGGGTTTTGAGAATCACTCTCTGGATGTGACGGCGCAATTGCCCGCGCTGCATATCAGGAAGTTGAGAAAGCAGCACCCGGTGTCGGTCTTTGAAGATCAGATTCTGGCCACTGCCAGCCTCATTGTCAGCCCAAAAGTCACTGCCCTTAAAAATGTGAAGGTACGCCAGGCTCTCTCAATGGCGATTGATCGTGAGGCACTGGTCAAAAAAATATACCCTCACAGCCATACTCAGCCAGCCTGCAGTTTTGTGGCCCCACACACCCGTGGATTCAACCCGGATCCGGCTAACTGTCGTAAGCTGCTGGGCAACCCGGATCGCAAAGAACAGGCAATCAAGTTACTGGCAGAGAGCGGCATAAAAGGCAGTGACATCAAGCTAACCATACTGTCCAGCCCCAAGTACGACTCCATGGATATCCTGCCGGAGATTTGCCACCAGATTAACAGTACTCTGGGTACTTCTCTGGACAGTAAAAGCGATGACTGGGGCAGCTATCTGGAACGGATCTCTAAAGGAGACTTTGAAATGGTCTGGTTTGGCTGGTTAGCGGGTTACAACGATGCCACAGCTTTCCTGACACCTCTGACTGAAAGTAAATTCTTTGGTCCCTTCAGGGATCCAGCCTACCTCAGGGAATTAAACCTTGCCGCTGATAAGAAAACGGCGGTAGAACGCTTACCCAACTATAAGATTGCTGAAACCATTCTGGCCAGAGAACTCCCCTTGATCCCTGTCCTTCACCCCTCTCTGATGACACTCGTCAATCCTGACATTGGCGGATTTTACTCCTCCAATCCCGAAGGCTGGGTTCACAGCTGGCACCTCTATCGGATTCTTGACTAAGCCTCTGAAATGAAGACAGTGTCTCCAGATGCTGTCTTCAAGATGCCTGAACCTCATTGAGCCGACACTCAATCCACTCACCCAATACTGAAACTAACACTCTACTTTCCAGTTAATACTGAAAGGCCTCATAATAGGTTCAAGAACAAGGTCATCATGGATAGATTCAGACTCGGAAGGAAAACAGCCCAATACAAACCTCTTTCTGAAAAAGAGACCGATAAGTCACAGAAAAGTGGCCTTTTTGGACGGTGGAAAATAAAAACGTCTCAGCCCAAGGGAAAATACTCCCCTGAAAAAACCGTCAAACAGAGCAAAACCTATTCATTAAAACAACGGGAAATCAGAAAACTGGCCGTGAATACCCCACCCCCCACAGACCCCAAAACACTCAGGTCGATGGCCATTGATGCCCAACTGGCAGCTTACCCCTATCATCGCTCGATGGAAAAAGTCAGAGCTGCAGGCGACATTCACAAACCTGAAAAAGAGGATTTTGCTGCCCACTGGAAGGGATCTTCTGAGCTTGCAGAACTGATCGCTTCAGATGCCGGTTTGACCATTAGCTCGGAAGAACCAGGATTCATGTATGACCGGGAAACCGGACTGACGGCTTACGCCCTGATCAATCCGAACCTCAACGAAGTGCGTTTGGTCTTTGGCGGCACCACTTCCGGATTGACAGCCGGTGAGTTTCTCAAACGTTCCAGAAAGAACATCAAGTTTTCAGGCAAACAATGGAAAGCCAATATCAAAAATGCCCTGGGAAGAGGAATCCCTGACAGTTTCATACAAGCTAAAAAATTGACTGCCAGTCTCTTGGAAAAAATGCCTGCAACACCTGAAGGCAAACCCTTCACTCTGAAACTGAATGGACATTCCAAAGGGGGGGCCGAAGCCAACTATGCCGCTCTGTCCATGGACCCTCCTCTTGAGGCGGTCTGCTTTTCAAGTTCTGAACTGAGTCGCGCCGCTTTATCCGATATTCCCAGAGAGAACCTGCTGCGTGCGAAAGAGAAGATAACTCATTACAGCATTAGCAAAGACCTGGTTTCCAATGCCGGAAGGCTGCTGAGAGGGCTGGCACATACAGGCAAAGTCATCACTATACCGGCCAAGCATGCTTACAATTCGTTTCTGGATCGACACGACAAATTCACAAGACATATCGAGCATTATGCTAAAAATGCAGCTCAGTAAGTGGGGTTATTAATGTTCACATTCCAAAGATGACCTCACTATACAACGGCCCGTGCCAAGCCATTGTTCAAACCTGAGCCAATGCTTAGACTAAGTACTCTTTCAAATCCGTTTTAATGGATGGAGCTAACGGTGACTGATCAAAAACTTCCAAGAATTGGTGTCGGTGTGATCGTCAAAAGAGACAATAAAATTCTTCTTGGACGTCGTATCAACAGTCATGGTGAAGGACAATGGGCTTTTCCCGGCGGGCATCTTGAATTTGGTGAGAGTCCTGAAGAATGTGCTGCGAGAGAACTCATGGAAGAAACGGGTCTGACCCTTGATCAAATACGCACAGGGCCCTATACCAACGATGTTTTTACCACGGAAGGTAAGCACTACATCACTCTCTTCATGATTGCAGAATCATCCACTGGCACACCTGAAGTCAAAGAACCCGAGAAATGCCTTGAGTGGGAATGGTTTGAATGGAATTCCTTACCTGCACCTTTATTTCTTCCCATCATCCACCTTAAAGCAACGGGCTATCAACCCGACAGCCAAGCTTCCCGCCCTTCTTAATTAACTGTAAAACAGAATAACGCCATCTTTAGTAAGGTGCTTCAGATGGTTTCAGAACATGCTTATCTAAAAACAAACCCCATTAACAATGTCGACTCAGCCAAGTATTCCCAATACCTTTTTCTTAATGACTCAGATGAAAAATCGTTCCTGTTACCCTCTCAAGACCTAAGGTCATCAGATGACTGAGTTAACCTGAACACTGATTGCTTCTAAGTATTTTTCATTATTAAGAGTGTATGGCAGAACAAATAAATCTGAGCGAAGCAGTCCAGGAAAAAGATTCGTAACTATAATTTATATTCACTTTAAGCTCGTCATTGGCTGAAGGAATTCACGTCACTATGCGATTACTCATCGTTCTTATATTTACTCTTCTTTTTCCCATCTCACTGATTGCTCAATCAGAAACCCCCTCTGAACAAGAGGAAACCGCGTCTTCAGCATCTGGCTCGGACAGCGAGCCCAAGACTAATACAAAACCGGCTCTTAATGTCTATTTAAATGAGCATTGGTATAGAGATGCAGGCAGTGATGAGATCATATTCTGGCATATGGATCACCCTTCAATATTTGCCGTTGGCGATGAAGCTTTCCGTGAAGATGAGTTTCTTAACACTAAAGTGAAAGCCAGCCTGCATCGATCAAATATGCTGGAAGAACTGCCTGCATTTTTATCCAAAAAAGAGGTATTTCCAAAGGTATATATTATTACCGGCCACCTGACTCGTCAGAATATAAGAGATTTTATATCGGCTGTGAAAAATGCCTCTTATGATTCCGTTGTGAAACAAAAGAAAGATGTCTGGAACTACTACTGGTCTGAAGGTTCATTTCTGGTCGTCAGCCACTATGGCTTTGCCAGTAAGAACGCCTTCCAGCAAGAACTCTGGCTGGATGAATCTCAATTTGGAAAAAAGATCCATGCAGGGAATATGCTGGCCATCAAGGTACAAATGGATAAGGAACGAAGTGTTGATCTGATGGTGTATTTTTCCACTACCTTCAACTTTTACCATCTGCGAGAGATGCAAAAACTAAATTCTGGCATGCCTGAACTTACCCGACATCCTGCAGTAGCCGGTTTGGAACAAGCACTGAATTTAGCAAGAGAAAAAGGCTATGGTATCAAGGCTCCTCTTGTAGTGGCCGGAAGTACCAATATTCCATTATTCCCAAAGGCCAACAATGGGTTTCTTGATCACCTGCAATCGAATCTCCATCTTCATACGGCTTCCCACAATAAACAATCCGCTGTAGTGGGCAATTTCAATGCAGAGAATAATACTGCCAGCAGCTACTGGCTGGGCATGACGGGAGGACCTGACTACCTGTTCAATGACAGCATGTCAGAGTTAATCGACTGGGTAGCTACTTCAGGCTCTACTGGATTACAACAGCCACACTTAACGATGAAAACCATTGAGTTTGAATCCCTATGCCGTTATTCCATGCCTATCCAGAAGACTTGTGGGAAAGGCTATTCACTTGGACGACAGGTAGCTTCTTAATAACTGCTGCAAAGCCCACAAGGTAGTATGTGAGAAGCTTTTTCAATCAAGTCCGTCAGCCTTGGAAACGAGCCACTGCCTGTTAACCTGTCTGTCAGATAGTCCCAGAATGA
>NZ_JBPCXO010000515.1:0-2274 GCF_051008435.1 Endozoicomonas sp.
GAAGCCTTCAATGGTGTCATCAAGCGGATAATATACAAGGCATGTGGTTACAATGATCTTGATTATCTCTATCTAAAAATCAGGCAGGAGGCCCAAAAATGATCAGCCAACCTGTAAAAGGGCCGTATTTTTCCTTTGATCCCAATGGTTATACATTAACTGAGACAATGAATGTCAGGGTTCACAACGTACGAATGATTCCCAAAACAGAAAAAGGATTCTCGGTACAAGAGCTTGAAAGCTATAGTCTTGGGGGCAACGGTGCTGACATCATGGTAACTGGCATGCTCAGTGACTGTGCCTTCTATATCAAAGGCAGAGATACGTCTCCTATCGTTGCTCACATACAACCCCGCCCTACAGAACAACTGGGTGCTGTTGATATGCATCGGGCCCTCATTCGCAGTGGCCGTTTCAAATACCACGATGGCGGTGTCGATCGATCTCTGGGCAGGGTTCAGAGTGGCCACAATCATAGTCGCTATCAAAGCTACTGCTATGTGGTGGGCGTCAAAAATGGCGGACGCTGGCGCATCTATGCCCAGCATGTCATGGGCAGTGCCGGCCCCGTTCTGGGCGTCACCCGCCTTCTTTGAGTGAATGACAAAAGCTTCTGATTTCCCTTTCCATCGGCCATTTGGATGATAATAGTCCCTGTGGCCTTCGCTATAGTCATGCACTGGCACCTTATTAGAAGAATAATTATATGTCCTCTCAGACTCCTCTTACTGAATCGCCCGATCTGGGTAAGGTTTTGGTTACTGGTGGCGCTGGCTTTCTGGGCCAGAATCTGACTCGAACCCTGTTGAATAAAGGCTACTCTGTTCGGGTTTTTGATCTTTCGGAATGCCCTCTGGAACACCCCAATCTGGAAAAACTGCAGGGCAATATTGCGGATAAAGCCATTGTCGCTAAAGCCTGTGAAGGGATCAGTACGATCTTTCACACAGCCGCGATTATTGAAATTCGTTCCAGCCGGGTGGTGTCCACCGAAGTCAGAAATCTGTCGTACAACGTCAATCTGGAAGGCACTCGCAATATTCTGGAAGCCGCCCAGAACGCAGGGACAGAAAGACTGATTTACACCAGTTCAAACAGTGTCGTTGTAGGAGGAAAACCCATTGTCAACGGAAATGAAACCCTGCCCTATGTGACCGAATTCAGGGATTTATACACCGAAACCAAATGCAAAGCCGAACAACTGGTTCTGAAAGCGAATGGCGAAAAAGGACTGCTCACCTGTGCTATCCGCCCCAGTGGCATCTGGGGACCTGGAGACCAGACCGTCTTTAAACTACTGATTGATGAATTGATTGCCGGTACCGTGAAAGCCATTGTCGGTGATGGCAAGTCCCGACTGGACAACTCTTATGTTCATAATCTGATTCACGGCAAACTATTGGCCGCCGCTCAGTTGAAAGAAGCCGGTAAAGCGCCTGGTCAGGCCTATTTCATTAATGATGGCGAGCCGGCCAACATGATGGAATTCTCCCGGCCGATTATAGAAGGGCTGGGTTACCCCTACCCTGAGAAACATGTTCCTTATGGTCTGGTGAAATTTATTATTGGCACCTGGGAGAAACTCCATCAGTGGTTCAAAGTTCCTGAGCCTCCCCAAACAACACTGGCGCTGGAAAGAATTGGTATCGACAACTTTTTCAGTATTGAAAAGGCCAGAACAGACCTGGGGTATGTGCCTTTGTATACGACAGCAAAGGGAATGAAAGAGGCTATGCCTTATTATAAAGAGCTGCATAAGAAACTGACAGGTTAGCCTTTCTCAATCTATGTAAACCCACCAAAATCATCCTCTGATAACTCGTCTGGTATAAAGTTTTGAAACCAGACGAGCCCCACGTTATGAACTGCCTGTGAGTTATCTACAGGCGTAATGACGGTGCGCATATACCAGGGCAGCTACCACTGCGGCTCAAGACACCTTCCTTTCATCAGCCCGGAAATAGACAAAGGACTGCGCTGTAATTGCTCTCTCTGCAAAAGAAAAGGCGCGATTATGAGCAACTTCACTTTGACCCCTGTAGAGCTGAATATTGAAGTCACTGGAGACGCCCTTTCCACCTACACTTTTGGCAAATATATTGCCGAACATAACTTCTGCAACCAGTGTTGTATTTATACTTTTCGGGGCTTTTACAGGTTGGCTGATCATTTTTGGGCCTCCTGCCTGATTTTTAGATAGAGATAATCAAGATCATTGTAACCACATGCCTTGTATATTATCCGCTTGATGACACCATTGAAGGCTTCGATTTT
>NZ_JBPCXO010000516.1:0-27955 GCF_051008435.1 Endozoicomonas sp.
TCTGAGACTCGGCCAGACAGACGAAAGACGCGAAAAGCAAAACGTGAAAAATCAGGCTTTTAATGGCTCTATCCTTTGCTGTTCTCGGGATCAAAGTCAGTAAGGATAGACAAAAGAAAATGACGGGTATTTCCCATAGGTTGGAGGGCTGCACTGGGCAAAAAGTCGCCGCGAAGCGGCCTAACTTGTGACAGAGTCTATAACAGGCCCTGGAGTGTGGATTCCATCAGAAGCATTTGACCGGCCTGAGAGGCCATAAGATCCTGAAAGGCATGGTACCGGTACTGATGGATTGGCTCTGCGATTCAGGGCCCTCTTCAGCTTTGAGGTGGTACATGTCATTCAACTGAGCGACTCTGCGTTGCATCAGTTGCACATCCTTTAGCATGCTGTTGCCAGAGGCACTGGCTTCCGCTCCTGTTCTATACCATAGGTTGAGTCCGGGAATAGAAGAAAGCCAGCCGCCACTCTCTGAGTCTTTCAGGACCAAAACATCCCTGCCGTTGGAAGTGACTCCCACTTTTTCTTTTAAATCCGCTACATCGATATTGATCAGCTGATCACGCCAGCCCCGGGCTCGATCATAGACATGCATTGAGTCGGCGGAGTGCATTCCCATTCCCATAACGAGTACCTTGATCCGTCAATCAGTATGAGTTGTATCTGCCAGTGGGAAGTCTTCTGAAGACAGGGGAGGGATGGCAGAGCCTGCTGGCAAAGACCAGCGGCTCGCTTGAGTAATAATGAGGGGTCAGGGGCGGTCGTTGTGGCCGAGATCCCGTTCCGGATCAATCAGATCCCGGACTTTCTGTTTGATCTGTTTGGGTTGAGGAAAGCCTCCATCCTGCTTTCTTTCCCAGATCTGCTCGCCATTCAGGGTGATGATAAAAACACCGCCTGTTCCAGGTTTCAGTCGGACTTCTCCAAGGTCAGTACTGAAGGTACTGAGCAGTTCCTGAGCCAGCCAGGCGGAGCGCAGCAACCACTGGCACTGGCTGCAGTATTCTATTTCTACAATGGGTTTATCTGTCACAGTGTACTGCCTTGCGAATTCAGTTTGTTGTACAGGTTGCACGTCAGTGTTCTGATACTGTGCTGCTCTATATTATTCTCGTCCTTAATCAGTTCAAAGCGAACCTGGATAATATCAGGGTGTTTGCGGGAAATGGGGTAAAGGCCTTTCATGGCCAGACGCAGGTAGGCCAGTATTTCTCCATGCTCGTACACTCGGTATATTTTCATGTTCTCGGCGTTGATTGAACGCTGCTCTGAAGCGACATCATAAAAGCCGGTTACCGGTGAAGAGTCAAACGCATAGATCTGGTGAATGACCGGGGAGCTGTAACCGGCCAGTTGAGCCAGACCGCCACCCAGGGAATGGCCGGTTGCGATGATTTCAGTGACTTCCGGGAATTGGCTTTGGATTTCACTGACCAGCCCGGGGGTTAACTCCAGTACTTCGTCGTATTGATCATGGCCTGTAAAAGGTTTCAGGAACCAGCGGAAGTTGGCGTACCAGTCTTCTTTCTGATCAAAGTCGGTGCCTCTGAATACCAGCAAAGCCTGTTGTTGATTAGCGAGGGAACGAAAGGCTTCTACTTCCAGTTTCAGTTGCTTATGCAGTTTTGACTTTTTTGTCAGGGTATCCAGTTGAATAGGTTGCCACTGACCGGGACGATACATTGCTTCCAAGGTGCAGAAAGATTTTATGGAATCGGTTTTGATCTTCGGGTTGTCCAGATAGATGGATGCACTGAAAGCACCCAGCTCTACAAAGGTATTCAGTTCATCTTTTACAGGTGATTGTTTTTTAGCTTCTTCAAAAGTGAAGGTGGTGGCATCACCATTATCCACGACTCGGACATGATCCGGATTCTGTGCAAAGAGAGCGCATCCACTCAGGGCAGAAGCACAGAAAAGCAGAGTCAGGGGTTTAATAAAAGAGTTACTCATAGAGGGGTGGCTTTTCTTGTTCTTATGGGTGGAGCCCCGGAGATTTCCGTCTGATTGATTCAGAAAACTCGGTCAGCAGCTTTAAATTCTACCATGAGTGTCTGAATCAGGAATGATTAAAATGCAGTAGGCTTTTTTTGCTCAGGAGGCTCTTGGTAGAATCAGTGTCATTAATGCTGTTAAGGAAAGGCCATGACGGTCATTGTTAATCCCGATATCGAACAATATTGCCATGACATTACCGGTGGTGAGTCTCTACTTCTGAAAGAACTGGCGCAGGCCACCGAAGACCGGACTCGCTATCCGGGCAACATGACAGGGCGGATGGTGGGGCAAACCCTGAAAATGCTGGTAGCCCTCAGTAGTAGCAAACGAGTGCTGGAAATCGGTATGTTCACAGGCTATGCCGCTTTGTCCATGGCAGAAGCCCTGCCGGAAGAGGGCGAAATTTTCTGTTGTGAAACCAATCCGAGAGCTATCGCCATTGCCCAAGAATTCTTCGGTCGATCGCCTCATGCCCATAAATTGAAAGTGCTGTTCGGAAAGGCACTGGAAACCATTCCCACCATCGAGGGCGAGCTGGACTTTGTGTTCATCGATGCTGACAAGAAAAAGTACTTTGAATATCTGGAACTGATTCTTCCGATGATGAAGAAAGGTGGGGTCATTGTTATTGATGATGCGCTCTGGAAAGGCGGTGTTCTGGACCCTCAGGATGAGCGGGACCAGGTGATCGCCGAGCTCAATCGCTATCTGTCTTCAAGAACCGATCTGGATAATATTCTGTTACCGGTACGGCATGGTCTTCATGTAGTACGGAAGATATAGGGGACGTTGGCAATTTATCATGGTGCTCAGCCCTTCTAAGGAGTATTCAGTGCAAGACGCGATTGTGTAGGATAAATCGTCTTTCCATCTATTGGAATGCGGCCATGGATGCTCCTTAGAAGGGCCCTTCGGGTGCTCCGTATAGGGTCCATCTACTGCGTCAGATCTTGCTTGATGTAGAAAAGCTACACCAGCGCAAGTCTTCCTTGTATCTGCCCCCTATACGGAAGCACTGAGCCCATGATTAATTACCAACGTCCCCTGGTAATAATTGTTTGGAATTTGGTTAAAACCGAAAGATTGGTCTTTACTTGATCCCCAGTGATCGCTGAAGTCGCTGTGGTGTGGCACTTTATTCCCAAAAGCAGGTGCGCCATGGCCAAGAGACAGTACGGATTCCTGGATGATCAATCTAACTCGTAATATCTGGCCTTTTCGGCTGACTCAAAAGGATGCCATCTCCCAGTGTACGGAAGATGCGCTTTATGAGATTGCCGAAAAGGCTGAAAGTCTTAAGAACCCCTGCGCCATTGAAGAGGAGTCTTACCTGCTCTGGGTCATGGGGCGGTTAATGATGCTGGATGAGGTGGTAACACCCGATAAGAAGCTCTTTCAGATCCACCCCCAGGGAGAAGGGGTCAGGGTCTACCGAAAGCGGTTAGGTTCTGTTGAATTCTGCTTCCTGATGTTTGAGCCGGATGGCTTCATTCCCTACCATGATCACAGTGATTGTAACGGCGTGATGAGAGTGCTGAAGGGAGAAGTGACCACACGTAACTACGATTTGCTGGAACAGACGCTTGAAGGCATGGTGCTGCAACCTTCTGCTCAAGCCTGGATGACTGAGGGGCGTATGGCCAGCCTGTCCCGTCACCGGGATAATGTTCATCAGGTCACCGCAGGGCCTGAAGGTGCAATGGTGTTGGATGTGTTTACGCTGTTCAGTCATGATGCCGGCTGCCGGTATATGAAAGTGACAGCTTCCGAGCACTGGTCAGGTTTGGCTCAGGGACAACTCATCAATGGGGAAGGTGGCGTTTGATCATTTATGAAGTGAGTTGTCTGGTAGAGGCTTCAGTAGAAAGGCCTTTTCTTACCTGGCTCAAAGAGCATGCTGCTAAGATCGTGGCGTTGGAAGGCTTTGAAAGCGCGTCGATTTCGTTGATTAAACTGGATGACCGACTGGATGAGTTTCCGGACAGAACAGGCTTCTCCGTATCCTATCGACTGGAAAATCAAGCAGCACTGGATCATTACCTCAAAGAGTATGCGCCAGCCCTCAGGGAAGACGGTCTTAAACGTTTTGGCACCCAGATGACGATTTACCGTCGGGTTCTGGGTGGCTCACTGTTTGAGATCAAAAGTCCAGCTGACTGAACCGCTAGCGATTCGAGCCCATTTTGGGGCATTAGTCCAAGAAACTATTTCTAAAGAAAGATATGTTCTAGAAGCTGCATTGCCTCGGATGAACCTCTTCGCCTATAGTTCGGCATAAATCATGGCAGTAATGTCTGCGTCGGATTGAAGAATAAATATTTCGGGGAAAGTCAATGGATCTGGAGAGCATTAACCGGGAGCTTGCAGAGCTCTCTCCACAAGAGATTATCCGCTGGGCTTTGCAAAAGGCTGGGAAGCCATTGGTAACTACAAATTTTGGTCCCCATGAGGCCGCTATTCTGCACATGGCTACCCGTGTTCAACCTGATTTACCCGTGATCTGGATTGATTCAGGCTACGGAACTGAAGCTACTTATCGTTTTGCTCGCGATCTGATCCAGAAGCTGGAACTGAATATTCAGGTTTACCATCCAAATTACAGTCGAGCCTATCGTGATGCGATCATGGGAGGGGTGCCAGAAGTGGATACTCCTGAGCATGATGAATTTACCCGTCAGGTTAAACTGGAGCCTTTTGGCCGAGCCATGCAAACTTTTTCACCGGACTACTGGTTGACGGCGATCCGTAAGGATCAGACCGCTTTTCGGCAGGGTCTGGAAGTGGTCAGTGAAACCAAAGATGGCTACTACCGTGTAGCTCCTCTGCTGAACTGGACCGAGCTGGACGTAGAAGAGTATCTGGTGATGAATGATTTACCTATTGAGGAGGATTATTACGATCCAACTAAAGTGGTGGGGAATCGCGAGTGTGGGCTGCACACTTCGGTATCCTGATGAGCAGAGGCTGCCTGGTAATGCCCGACAGCCTTGATTGTGCTCTTGATTACTGTTCTTTGCCGGTCATAACATCCAGTCCACGATTATAGAATTCCAGCCAGTCATCCAGGACGGCTTTAACATCTTCTTTTGTGACTTCATCGTTATCAGACTGCTTGTTGATGCCTTTACGAAGCACTTCACCTTCCAGTTTGCCGGTGCCACCGTCTCTCAGTTGCACTTCCATATAAAGGGCTACGATGTAATCCAGTCGGTCCGTGGCTGTTTTGATCAGAGTTCTGGCTACGGCAATGGGCAGGACAAACTGTCTGGGCTTGAGGTCTTTCATTTCTGACACGATGCCGGTAATCGCAGGCTGTATCACAAGAACGCCCGGACCCGGCTTGTCAGCCAGCATTCCGCGTTGCTTCAGACCTTCTTTGAAACCATTGTTCAGGTACTCTGCAACTTTGGTGGCCACTTCTCGTTGATCATCATGGGAAGCGTTGTAGTTTGGGAAAATTTTGACGGGTTCAACGTAGACTTTTTTATACTTTTTCAGGTCACCGCTGACCCAGCGCATGGCTGTGTCACCATCATAGGGGGTCAGCCTCTCATAGTCTTCCAGGTAACCGCTGTAAGGTTGTTCTTCAGTATCAATCTTCTGTTGCGTTGAGCAGGCCGTCAGTAACAGGGCACTGATCAGCACGAAGGGGAGTGCGAGAAGTCGGCGAGTCTTTTTGTAAACTGTCATGGTGCGAGCCGCTGTGTGGTTAAGGGGTTTGCTTTAAGTGGAGCGAAGTGTCTAACAGTGTTTGTCATTTGACCAGTATTATTTACCGAGATAACTGTTTCATGACGACGGATAAAAAAAACATGTCCTGCGTCAAAACAACATTGAGCGCCAGCTTCGGTGGTCAGCAGATAATTTTTGTAGTGGCGAAGAAGATAGTAGGTTATTTCTGCTAGAAGAGTCCGCCTGATGAAGTTCTAAGCGGTTCAGAGGCGTCCATTACTCTGGGCCAGCGATTGCTTTTATGGCAGCTTTGTTCGTTTTCTTCCGTTACGACATAAAGTCGGGTGAAAGGACCATCCGTAGCAATCAGACCCTGGATGAATTGCTGGCTTTCCAGCAAAAACCAGTGACTCTCTCCGGCTTGGTCTTTTTCCATAAAAGCATCGACACTGATTTTTACGGGTCTTGGGTTAAACCGATTCCAGATACCATTTTTAATGGATTCCAGTCTCGCCCAGCCCCCCTGTGGAGTGAGACCCGTCTGGCTTTCACGGCGTCCCCAGGGAACCAGAACCTCTTGGCCCTGCCGGGTTAATACCGGCAGACGGGCTTTGGGGTTCGGAAAAAAGGTTTTGATGGTCTGTCCATCAAGCTCGAATTGTACACCGCCGCACACGTCCGGAGGTCTCCATTATTGACTGTGAAACATCTTTTGTCCTCAGTTCTGAGGAAAAGCTATTTTAACGGATCAAGGCTGTTGATGGCTGAGAGGATTCAGCGTTTGCTGCCACCTTTGCAATCCGGGCTGTCCGGTGCCTGCTCCTTGCGTTCATGCCACTCACTGGGTGTATAGATATGGAGGGCCAGAGCATGAATCCCACCCTGCATTTCATCAGACAGAATCTTGTAGATCAGCTGATGGCGTTTAACCGGCATTTTGTCTTCAAACTCGCGACTGACCAGGACCACTTTAAAGTGGGACTCGGAGCCGGGAGGCACATTGTGCATATGGCTTTCATTGAAAATTTCAAAGTGTTCGAGTTCCAGTGCAGCTGTCAGCTTCTCACTGACTCGATCTTGCATACTCATACTTCCATTTCCACCTTTTTAATCATGCTTTCGAGACCAGATACATGACTTTAGACTAACAGGAATGCCGGGGGTTGCGAAGGGGGAACCAGCTCAGGAAAGCTCGCTGCTCAGGGTGATGCATTCAATGCCCTGGTGATGAGAGCAGAATTCCTCGATGGGGGTGCTGAATGGTGTGTCTCCTGCACAAATAACCCGGATTGATGAGGCATTTGGCAATACGGAAACCAACCATTCTCCATAGTCCTGTCGACCGGTAGTGAGTGAATAGCTGAACCGATCATTTTGGGAGAGAGCTTCCAGCTGGTCCAGGCAATAATGATCTCCGTTGCTGGAGGCTTCCTGAATCAGATGAATTCGGGTCTGTGATGAAG
Organism: Endozoicomonas sp.; assembly: GCF_051008435.1. Classification (GTDB taxonomy): domain Bacteria; phylum Pseudomonadota; class Gammaproteobacteria; order Pseudomonadales; family Endozoicomonadaceae; genus Endozoicomonas_A. Next base: position 7,134 of record NZ_JBPCXO010000516.1, read on the forward strand.
AGTCTCTATTGCTCAGGGTGTCACAGGCATAGGCGAGTAATGGTGCCAGGGAACCTTCCTGAGAAATAAGTATTTGATCAGAAGTATCTAGCAGATTTCCACAAAGATGCAGGCCACGGGGGCTGCTAAGGCTGACTTTTTGACCGACTTCGGTAGAATCATGAGCCCAGGTGCTAAAAGGGTCGGACACCCTGCGTTGAACGTGGATGACCATTGACCGGTCCTGGGGTTGCACAGAAGCCAGATAGCATTCTTTTGCGAGAATTTCGCCGGTATCCACTCTGATATGTTGTCCGGGGAAATAACTCATCGGGTGCCTTGCTGCCAGTTCCAGGGCAACAACGGTAGGGCTTAATGGTTTCTTGGCAGTGATGATGGCTTGGGTATGTTTCCTGCCAGGTAAAGACACGGTCATATCGCCTTCAGGCAGGCACTGACAGGCAAGAAAATAGCCTTCACGGATTTTTTCATTGCTCAGATATGTCTGGCTTTCCACAGGAGGCTGGCCAAAGTCGGCTTTCAGCATACAGGCGTGACAAACACCTGAACGGCAGGAAAAAGGTATTTTTTCCCCTTCTTCCAATAAAGAGTCCAGCAGATACTTGTTTTTATTAACCGGGTAAGCCCGATTAGACAGTGTGATAACAGGCATGGCGGTATCTTACCTTGGTGTTTTTTACCGTGAAAGCCATTTCATTCCCGTGGACCAAAAACGCAGGCACTTTGAAGTTTCAGTCAACCTTGCTTCTCAGAGCATGATACACCTATTCATGACTAAGCCTCGTCTGTCGTTTGTTTCGGCAGTCGCGATAAAAAATGAAAGTTCCTGTTGTCAATCCCTGTCTATCGTGAAAAACATTCCACTGTGCGGCTATTTTTGTTTGCAGATGTCGCAAAATGTTTTTCTACGCTCAAGGCTGTTTCCTGTGCGAAGCATTGATATACTCCACGGGCAAATGAGGAGGGGAAGCCCAAAAGAAACCGCAGAGTAGTCAGGTTTCAAAGGGTTCTTCATTGATGTTCTGGTTTGTGCGTTAAGCCATCAGAGCAGAAAAATCAGAGCCAGATCGCTGGCCAGGATCCTGAAGGCTGTTCTTCAGAGATTCGTATAGTTTGAAGCTTGCAAAGCTGGAGCCTGTCCGATTGATGCTTTCGAGCATGAAATGTTGAACAGGCTTCAGGACCGATCATGGGAGTTGGGGAGCGTAATGACACTTATTCGTGAAGAGGATCTGATTGAGAGCGTAGCTGACGCTCTGCAATTTATCTCCTGTTATCATCCGCTGGATTTCATTCACGCTGTTCATGAAGCGTGGAAAAAAGAACCGTCCAAGGCTGCTAAAGATGCCATGGCCCAGATTCTGATCAACTCCAGAATGTGCGCCATGGGCAAGCGGCCCATTTGTCAGGACACCGGTATTGTCACGGTATTCCTGAAGATCGGTATGAATGTCCGCTTCGAGAGTGATCGAAGCATTGAAGACCTGGTTAATGAAGGTGTACGTCGCGCCTACACGAACCCTGAAAATGTTTTGCGTGCTTCTGTGTTGGAAGATCCAGCCGGTGCCCGTAAAAACACCAAAGACAATACCCCTGCAGTTATCCATATGACTCTGGTGCCGGGTGATACGGTTGACGTACAGGTAGCAGCAAAAGGCGGTGGTTCCGAGAACAAGTCCAAGCTGGCTATGCTCAACCCGTCTGATGACATTGTTGAATGGGTTAAGAAAACCGTACCGACCATGGGCGCCGGCTGGTGCCCTCCTGGCATGCTGGGTATTGGTATTGGCGGTACCGCTGAGAAAGCCATGGTGCTGGCCAAGGAATCTCTGATGGATCCGGTCGATATTCATGAGCTCAGAGAGCGCGGACCCAGTAACCGGGTAGAAGAACTGCGTCTGGAAATTATGGATGCCGTCAACAGTCTGGGTATTGGTGCCCAGGGACTGGGTGGATTGACTACGGTTCTTGATATCAAAATCAAAGACTACCCAACCCACGCAGCTTCACTGCCCGTAGCGATGATTCCAAACTGTGCAGCCACGCGACATGCGCATTTTGTACTGGACGGCAGTGGTCCTGTTATTCAGGAGGCTCCAAGCCTGGATGATTATCCTGAAGTCGCTCTGGATTTGAGCGAAGGGGTGCGCAAAGTTAATGTCGATGATATCTCCAAAGAAGAGATCAAGAGCTGGAAGCCAGGCGATACGGTATTGCTGTCAGGTAAAATTCTGACCGGCCGTGATGCTGCGCATAAGCGTATGATTGACATGATGTCCCGTGGAGAAGAACTGCCTGTCGATCTGAAAGGTCGCTTCATCTACTACGTTGGGCCTGTTGATCCGGTTCGTGATGAAGTAGTGGGTCCTGCGGGTCCAACCACTTCGACCCGTATGGACAAGTTTACTCGAACCTTGCTGGAAGAGACGGGTCTGGCTGGAATGATTGGCAAGGCTGAGCGGGGTGACGCTGCCATTGAAGCAATCAAGGATAATGAATCTGTCTATTTGATTGCCGTGGGTGGAGCCGCTTATCTGGTTTCCCAGGCCGTTAAAAAAGCGGAAGTGGTTGCTTTCCCAGAGCTGGGTATGGAAGCCATCTACGAGTTTGACGTCAAAGATATGCCTGTGACTGTGGCGGTGGACCACACCGGCGACTCCGTACACAAAACCGGCCCTCAGATCTGGAAGCAGAAGATAGAAGAGCAGGTTCTGGAACTGAAATAATTCCAGTCATGACTGAATTCAGGGTGGAGTGATCAAAGCTCCATCCTGTCTTGTCCTTTCAGCTCTGGACAGATTATTTTCTGCCAGGGTGTCCTCGAGTGATAACTTCCATCCTCCTTCGCCAAGATATCGTCTGCTCAATAACTTTTCTCTGTTAGCCCTCCCTGAATTTACCTTACTTCCTGGCCGAACTGTCAAAATACAGTCAGCTGGCTGTTGGAGGAAGGGTTCTATAATCAGAGAATAAGGTCAGGCAGTAAGGACGCAATATGGTTGAAGATTCTGATCAGGCTCATAGCCCGGATCCTCAGGGACGAAAAGGCCTGAAATTTAAGTTGCTTTCTTTATGGCGGGGGCTGCTTTCGTGGAGTAAGCGGCTGGTCTCAGATTGGAGAGAGGAAGAGGTTGTCAGAATCGATGATGATTCAAGAAGAGTCAGGGCTAATTTACTGAGTCTTCATATTGAAGATCGATTTGAGCACTTTTGGATTGAGGAGCGTGTTCAGGATATCGAGGAAGACGATGATTCTGAATCCGTAGTTGGGGATGAGCTATTTTCAGAGCTGTTGGCTGCTGAAGAAGAGTGGATCCGATTGCAGCAGATTCGGAATCAATTTCGAAAAAATAACGACTCAGGACATGGTTAGTCAGGCTGACAGCCTGGTTAGTTTCTTCTCGGTCGTTATACCTCACTATGGGGATAGCGAAAAAGAATTGAGTCAAAGGAGCGATTCATGGCCGGAATATTGGAGACAGGACAGTCAATTGCCAGAGGCACTTTAAATGGAGCGGTCAGAGGTGCTTTGATGCCGGCAGAGCTTTCTTACAAGGTAGGAAAGGCTGTGGGTATGGCGTTCGGTAAAACCGTTGCAGCCGTTGTCGGTTTACCAGGCTATCTGGTCATTAAAGGCGTGAATGTTTTTCGTCCACAAGACAAGAAGCTTGATGCTTCCGGGGCTTTCAATATTGTTCCTGTCGCTCCCTTTAAATACATTGGTGCCGGTCTGGCACTGACTTCGACTTCCCCGGCATTGATTGCCCTGACCCCTCTAGCTGCTATCGGCGGTACGGTATTTGGTGCTGTATTCACCGTCACCAAGCAGGGAGGCAAGAAGCTGGTTGGTTTGATTGCCTATCGTCAGCAGGGTGAAGCCGCCAATATTCAGCAGATTCGCCAGCAATTGATGGATTTACAGCGTCGGATCATCGAAAAACAAGGGGATGCAGATCCAGCTAATCTTGAGGCTCTGGTCAAAGAGTTCAATGAACTGGCGGATGATGATGCCCAGATCCTGATCATGGAGCATGTTCAGGGTTTGACCAATGCTGCCGGTGAGCCCATTCCTGTCACTGATGAGAACATCGTTGAGATACTTAACATTATTCAGGATATAACGCCGGAAGATGGTTTAGCCCAGGTATTCATGGATCAGTTAATGGGAGTGATCAGAGATCTGAACGTTGAGGATGGGGATGATCTTTGTGGCGCGCTTAAGGCCTACAAAAGCTTTCTGCAACTTCAGGTGATTCAGCATAATCAGGGCCTTGAGAAATTTGCTGTCGGAGATTTCAAAGGGTTGGTGGAAAGTGGTGCACTGAATGATCCGGTTGAGTTCCAGGCTCCAGTGAAAACGATTGAAGAGATGGATCAGGCTCAGATTGATCAATTTGGAACACTGGAAGATTACCTGGATTTTGAGCGTGAGCGTTATTTTACCAGAAGGCTCAATACAGCCCACCAGGCATTACATGAATATCAACAGGAGCAGGGTGCTGCCCCCTGATCATTAGAGATTCATAAACAGCCATGAGCAAAGCAAAACATTGTTCACGGTAAAAAAAAAGGCCTGACTGCAATGTGCAGTCAGGCCTTTTTATATTCAGGGCTCAGTAACCGATAGAGTAAATATCTACCTGTTTATAGTGCCTGAATGGCTTTTAGTTGCTCATCAAGGCGTTCTTTGGCTGCCTGAGATTCCTTCAACTTGCTGCGTTCCTTCTCAACCACTTCAGGCTTGGCATTGTTGATGAATTTCTCATTGGACAGCTTGTTTTCAAAGCGTTGGACTTCTTTCTTCAGTCGTTCAACTTCCTTACTGAGGCGCGCGGCTTCTTTATCCTTGTCGATCAGACCTGCCATAGGCACCAGTACTTCCATCTTGCCAACCAGCTGCGTGGTGGACATGGGCGCTTCCTCATCAGAAGCCAGTACACGGACGTCGGCCAGTTTCGCCAAAGATTTCAGGAAAGCGCTGTTTTCATCAAGACGACGCTGGTCATCAGAAGAAAGGTTGCGCAGCAGTACATTCAGTTCACGGCTGGGACCAATGTTCAGTTCAGCACGTATATTACGGATACCAGTAATGAAGCCTTTCAGCCACTCGATGTCTTGTTCAGCCGTTTCATCCAGCTTGCTTTCATCCATCGTTGGGTAGCTTTGCAGCATCAGGGTTTCACCTTCAGCGCCCGTTTCTTCCTTGATATTCTGCCAGATTTCTTCAGTAATGAACGGCATGAATGGGTGAGCCAGACGCATAATGGTTTCCAGAACCTGAACCAGAGTACGACGGGTACCCCGTTGCAGAGCTTCAGAAGCTGCTTCATCCCAGAGAACGGGTTTGGAAAGCTCCAGATACCAGGCGCAGTATTCGTTCCAGATGAAGTCATACAGGTTCTGGGTGGCGTGATCCAAACGGAAATCTGCCAGGTTCTTTTCCAGCTGGGCTTCCAGGCGCTGCAGTCGGGAAATAATCCACTTGTCCGCCAGTGTTAGCTCAACTTCACCACCGTTCTGGCCACAGTCTTCACCTTTGGTGTTCATCTGAACGTAGTTGGCGGCGTTCCAGATCTTGTTGCAGAAGTTTCTGTAACCTTCCAGGCGTTTCATATCCCAGTTGATGTCACGACCTGTAGAGGCCAGTGAGTACAGGGTATAACGAAGTGCATCGGTACCGTGTGCGGTGATACCTTCAGAGAACGTTTTGCGGGTGCGCTTCTCAATTTTTGCTGCCAGTTGTGGCTGCATCATATTGCCGGTGCGTTTTTCAACCAGGTCTTCCAGACTGATGCCGTCAATCATATCCAGAGGATCGAGTACGTTCCCCTTGGACTTGGACATCTTGTCGCCATTCTCATCACGAATCAGGCCAGTCATATAGACATATTTGAACGGTACCTGTGGATTGCCTTCTTCGTCTTTGATGAAGTGCATGGTCATCATGATCATCCGGGCAACCCAGAAGAAAATAATGTCAAAGCCAGACACCAGAACATCGGTCGGGTGGAAGGTTTTCAGGCGCTCGGTATTTTCCGGCCAGCCCAGGGTACCAAAAGTCCAGAGTGCAGAAGAGAACCAGGTATCCAGTACGTCGTCGTCCTGTTTCAGGCTGACTTCGGCCGGGATGTTGTTTTCCTGTCGTACTTCTTCTTCGCTTCGAGCTACATAGACATTGCCGTCTTCATCGTACCAGGCTGGAATACGGTGTCCCCACCAGAGCTGGCGAGAGATACACCAGTCCTGAATGTCCTGCATCCAGGAGAAGTACATGTTTTCGTATTGCTTGGGCACAAACTGAATGCGGCCATCTTCAACGGCTTCGATAGCAGGCTTGGCCAGAGGTGCAGCACGCACAAACCATTGATCTGTCAGCAGAGGTTCAATGACAACGTCAGAGCGGTCGCCATAGGGAACCGTCAGTTCGTGATCCTTGATTTCTTCCAGCAGGCCGGCTTCTTCAAAGTCAGCGATGATGGCTTTACGGGCAGCAAAGCGTTCCATGCCACGGTATTTTTCAGGGATGGGAGCAGCGATGTCCTGGTTGCTCGTACCATCAATATTGAAGACTTCACCCTGTTCGCTGATATGGCCTTCCAGAGTCATGATATTGATCATGGGAAGACCGCAGCGCTTACCGACTTCATTGTCATTAAAGTCATGAGCCGGAGTGATTTTTACACAACCGGTGCCTTTTTCCATGTCCGCATGTTCATCGGCAACAATGGGAATGCGACGGTTAACCAGGGGTAGAATAATGTCTTTCCCGATCAGGGCCTGGTAGCGCTCATCTTCTGCATTAACAGCAACACCACTATCGCCCAGCATGGTTTCTGGACGAGTAGTTGCTACCACAATGTAGTTTTTACCTTCAGCGGTTTTCTCGCCATCGGCCAGAGGATAACGCAGGTGCCACATGTGGCCCTTGATGTCCTTGTTGATCACTTCCAGATCAGAAATTGCGGTGTGCAGTTTCGGATCCCAGTTGACCAGACGTTTGCCTCGATAGATCAGATCATCTTTGTGCAGGCGAACAAATACTTCCTGTACTGCTTTATAGAAGCCTTTATCCATGGTGAAGCGTTCATTATCCCAGTCCACCGAAGCACCAAGACGACGAAGTTGGCGAGTGATATTGTCGCCGGACTCTTCCTTCCATTCCCAGATCTTGTCGGTAAACGCTTCACGGCCGTAGTCGTGACGGGTCTTGCCTTCTTCAACCTGGACTTTACGTTCTACCACCATCTGAGTGGCGATACCGGCGTGGTCAGTACCCACCTGCCATAGGGTGTTGCTGCCTTTCATACGCTGGTAGCGGATCAGGGCATCCATAATGGAGTCTTGGAATGCATGACCCATGTGCAGACTGCCGGTGACATTGGGCGGTGGGATCATGATGGTGTAAGGAGAGCCTTCGCCGGAGGGGGCAAAGTAGCCTTTTTCTTCCCAGGTCTGATACCAGGTGCGCTCAATCGCGTGAGGGTTAAACGTTTTTTCCATAACTTCAGGATTCTGACAGGTTCTGATCTAAACCGCGTATTATACACGGAACAGGCAGAGCAGTGTTAATAGGAGTAGCCAACTGGCTGAATGACAGCAGGCTTTTTAATCTGAAAGATTTTCGGGCATCTGGTCCAGAAGATGATCCAGATAGTGATTCAGTTCACGGTTCAGCTGTGCCTCGACTCTGACCAGCTCTTCATCAATGATTTCCTGGATGAACAGTCTGGCCTGCTTGCGTAACCGGGATTTCAATTCGGATTCTGTGATGCCAGGGTTCTGCACAGGCTTCAGAGTGGGAGGCTCTTGCCGTCTGCTCTGTTGCTGTCTGTTCTGTTGCTGTCTGTTCTGTTGATAGTCACCTTTGACGTCCAGTACCGCGACGGTTTGCCTGGCATCTTCCTGGTCAGCCAGATCGGTGAGTACAGGGATGTGCTGATTGAGATGATCATTACGATCTTTCTCTTCTTTCAGAAGGCTTCGCAGTCTTTCCAGTTCATCCAGCAGACCTTCCGTTTTTTTCTGACTCATGCTTTTTACCTGGCTAATGGCTTTTTACCTGGCTAATGGCTTTTATCCTGCAACCTAAATTCGATGGGTTTCCGGCTGAATACCATCAGCAACATAAGCCTTGAACTTTTCACGGAGAATCTCTACCGGGCCTGGACTCTGATCAACGATTTCACAGGTTCGGATAAAGTTACTGTAAAAGCCTGGAATACGGTTGGACAGGTTAATCAACAGCGTGTTGTCGTGCAATGACTCGGGTTGTTCAAAGCCCAGGGTAATTGGGGCTCCCGTTGCCTTGCTGTTAATAATCTGGTGTGGAAGAAAACTGTCTTCACGCCACTCCCAGAGCAGCCGATCCAGGGTTTCGCACTGGATATCGTTATCCGTATGGATATGAACAGGCATACCATTACGCAACGCCTTGTCAGTTAATCGACAGGCGAACTGTTTAACAGCTTGTGCAGACTGCTGTTGCAGCAAATAGAAGGTTACTCGGGACATGAAGCTGAGTGTAATGGGAAATGGCGCTGGTGGAAAGGTTGTTCAGGGCTATCAGTGGGTTATTGAGAGGTGAGTGATAGCTTTTTCAGGAATCAGAGGTTGCAGGCCTTTAAAGGCCCGCAACCCTGAAAGGTCTTACAGCTGGTTCAGCAGGTATTGAATCAGCATGGGGACAGGGCGACCGGTAGCGCCTTTGCCTTTGCCGGAAGTCCATGCGGTGCCGGCGATATCCAGGTGAGCCCATGGGTAGCTTTCAGTGAAGCGCGCCAGGAAGCAGGCAGCAGTAATGGTTCCCGCACCACGGCCACCGATGTTGCCCATGTCGGCAAAGTTAGAGTCCAGCTGTGCCTGGTACTCTTCGCCCATAGGCAGTTGCCAGGCCTGATCGGAAGCGTCTTTGGATGCCTTCAGCAGTTCATCGGTCAGCTCATCGTTATTACTCAGCAGACCAGTAGTGTGGTGACCCAGAGCAATAATGCAGGCGCCGGTGAGAGTGGCTACATCAATTACCGCTTTTGGCTTGTAACGCTCGGCATAAGTGAGGGCGTCGCACAGTACCAGACGGCCTTCTGCATCGGTATTGAGGATTTCAATGGTCTTGCCTGACATGGAAGTGACGATGTCGCCAGGACGAGAAGCATTGCCGCTTGGCATATTCTCAGCTGCTGCCACCATGCCAACAATATTGATCGGCAGATCCAGGGCAAGAATCGTCTGCATGGCACCAAAAATACTGGCTGCACCACACATATCGAACTTCATTTCGTCCATGGCTGCGCCAGGCTTCAGGGAAATACCACCGGTATCAAAGGTGATACCTTTACCCAGCAGGACAATAGGCTTCTCGCCACGCTTGCCGCCCTTGTAATCCATCAGAATCAGTTTGGATTCCTGGTCGGAACCCTGACCTACAGAAAGCAGTGAGTGCATGCCCAGGTCGGACATTTGTTTCTCACCGAGAATCTTGGTGGTCATTTTGGCGTGGGATTTGGCCAGGGTTTTGGCCTGGTCTGCCAGGTAGCTTGGGTGGCAAACATTGCCTGGAAGGTTGCCCAGTGTGCGGGCGAGGTTACGGCCTTCACCAATAGCTTGGCCTTCTGCAATAGCGCCTTTCAGAGATTCAGCGTGCTTGCGCTCGGCCAGGAAGATGACCTTTTTCAAGGCCAGTGCGTCGGCATTCTTGCTCTTGAATTCGTCGAACTGGTAGAAGGCATAGACAATCGCTTCGACCAGCTGGCGTACTTTCCAGTTGTGATCCTTGCCAGCTACATCGATGTCTTCCAGTGTCACCAGAGCGTCTTTGGCTGAAGCTGCTTTCAATTCTGAAGCGACCGCTTTGGCCAGTTTGATGAACTCAGCTTCTTTAAGCGCTGTCTTTCCTTCGCCTGTTGCGCAGAGCAGAATCCGCTCAGGGGCAATTTCCGGAACATGCTGGAGCAACAGGGTCTGGCCTGCCTTGTACTTTAGATCGCCTCGTTTAAGAATGCTGTCAATGGCACCTTTACTGGCTTCGTTAACGGCAGATGCTGCGGTGGTCAGCTCTTTTTTCTGCACACCCAGTACCAGGCAGGCAGTTTTCTGCTTTTCTACCGCTCCGCTTTTTACGATAAATTGCATGGTTGCTCCCATAGGACACTTGTCCGGTTATAACTCTCGGGGATGACCCGATCTCCTGTTAATCTTTCTGACAAAACCTGTAGCGCTATGCTCTGGCTGTTGGTCAATGGCTCTGGCCTTAGTCCGGGAATCTGGTTGGGATCAGTCTGCTCAGCCTGAAAGCTGGAAAAAAGACTATTTTTCGACAAGCTTTCACTGTGAGTGACATTCCCACCCGGCTTCCCGGGACAACCCTGACAAATACGCTTGATTTGGCTGGTGGCTGGGACAGCCAGGAGCCGGGGGTCAGTTCTGAACCGACAGACACTCGAGTAAGCCCTGTGTACTCCTTAAGGTCACATCCAATTTTTTGCAAAAGAAATGTAAATGATGTGACTTCTCTCATCCGGGCTATAAACTCGAACAGGTTTGTTGGATAATTGTCAGATCGGGTATTTGAACAGAGCTTGCGCCAGAAGTGAATTCCCGCAAGGCTTTCAGAGACAGATTTTAGTCCGTTTATTGTATCAATGTGTCGACAAATGTTTTTCAGAGCAGAAAAAACGGTTTTTGTTGGTCGATAAATAGCCTGAACTACGCTCTGTTTTGTACCGTTACGCTTTTCAGACATCTCCGGTGCCTGAGTGACTTCTTTAATGAACTATCGGAAACAGTAACACCAGATCATGCCTTCGATCCTTTTTCGATACCTGGCCAAAGAAATGCTCAAGGTCACGTTTGCCGTCACCGGCATAGTGCTTTTGATCATTATGAGTGGCCGTTTTGTGAACTATCTCGCACAGGCTGCCAACGGCTCCCTGAATGCAGACTTTCTTTTTGCCATCATGGGTTACAGGATGCCCGAGTTCCTGGTGATGATTATTCCCCTGGGACTCTTTCTTGGCATCATCATGGCTTACGGAAGGCTCTATGTTGAAAATGAAATGACGGTCATGGGTGCCTGCGGTGTCAGTCAGGGGCAGCTGTTGCGCATGACCATGATTCCTGCGCTGGGTGTCATGATTGTGGTGGCTCTGCTGAGTACCATGGTGGCTCCCTGGGGGATAAAGAAAGTAGAGACCATTCTTTCCCAGCAAGATTCCATGACCGAGTTCGACACGCTGGTGCCGGGACGATTTCAGAAGTTTGAGGGAGCTAACCGGGTTACCTATACCGAATCGTTGACCGATGACAATCAGCTTCTTGAGAAAGTGTTTATTGCCCATCAGTCCACGGATTCGGGCAGTTCCGAAATGTCTCTGGTTCTGGCAGAGAGTGGTCGTATATCGACCACAGAAGAAGCTGGTCAGCGTTATTTGATCCTGACTGATGGCTATCGCTACGATCTGACTCCCGGTGCTCAAAAAGTCAGGGTGACTCAATATGAGACCTATGGCATTCGCATGGAAGAAAGCGCGGTAGCCGATGAGATCAGTAAAGAGCAGGCTCTGCCCACTGAAACATTAATAGGCTCTGATAACACCTCTTATATAGCCGAGCTGCAGTGGCGTATTTCATTACCGCTATTAATTCCAATCATTGTATTGCTGGCGGTTCCGCTTTCCAAAGTTAATCCCCGACAGGGGCGGTTCGCCAAGTTATTACCGGGCGTGCTGCTTTATCTGCTTTACCTGGCATTGCTGATTTCGGCGCGGGGTATGGTAGATGATGGTCGTATTTCTCCACAGTTGGGTGTCTGGTGGGTGCACGGTCTCTACTTGCTGCTTGGCTTGATCTTCTATTTTCAGGAGCCTGTGCAGGTCATGATTGCCAAAAGGAAAGCTGCTCATGCGTAAGCTGGATCGTTATATCGCATGGAACGTGCTGGCTTCCATGGTCATGGTGCTTTTGATTCTGGTGGTGCTGGAATCCATGTTCTCTTTTCTGGGTGAGCTGGATAATGTTCGTGGCAGTTATCAGATGGCAGATGTGGTGGTCTATATCCTGCTGCTGATTCCCAAAAAGATTTATGAATTTATCCCGGTATCGGCGTTGATTGGTTGTCTTGCCGGTTTGGGTAGCATGGCCTCAAACAGCGAATTGGTGGTGATGAGGGCTGCAGGCGTTTCGCTATGGCGTATGGTCTGGTCAGTCATGAAGCCCGCTCTGGTATTAATCTGTGTGGGTATTGTGCTGGGTGAATATGTGGCACCTACGACAGAGCAAATTGCTGAGACTCGCAAGAACATTGCCCGATCCTATAATGGCGAGTATTCCGGAGAAGGAGTCTGGCACCGTGAAGGCAATGAATTTATGTATTTTAACGCTGTTGAGCCCAATGGGGTGCTCTACGGTGTGAGTCGCTACGTGTTCGATGACGACATGAAGCTTAAGGAAAGCTCGTTTGCCCGAAGGGCTATTTACCAGCAAAACCATTGGTTGCTTGAGGATATTACCCGCAGTCGCATGGAAGGCGATAAAGTGGTCTCGGAAAAAGTGAACACAGAGCCCTGGAATACCAGTCTTACGACCACACTTTTGAAAGTAGTGGTGGTTAAGCCGGATGGCCTGTCCATTTCAGGTCTGAATACATATACCAATTACCTGGAAGAGCAGGGGTTGGATACCGGTGAGTACGCTCTGGCGTTTTGGACCAAGGCGCTGCAGCCATTGTCTATTTTCTCTCTGGTGCTGGTGGGGATTTCTTTTGTTTTTGGCCCACTGCGTTCGGTCAGTATGGGGTTGAGGATCTTCTCGGGTGTGATTACCGGGGTCGTGTTTATGATTGTCCAGAACCTGCTGGGGCCATCCAGTCTGGTGTTTGGGTTCCCACCGCTATTGTCCGTCCTGCTGCCGGTTCTGATCTGTATCGCTATAGGTTGGTTGTTACTCTACAGAGCAGCCTGACTAAAAAGCGGTAATCTTTTTTGAGTTGATGCCCGTATGCGGGTATCAGGCTTGGGGAAGGAGCTGAAAGAGCCAGTATGGATACTGGCTCTTTAGTGTTCAGCGGTGCTTTGAACGGTTTCGCAAATTATTCTCTTCTTTTACTGGAATATAGGCTCTGGACAGTTGTTTCTGGTTCTGGATGGGCTTTACAGCAGCCAGCATTTTTGTCACCAAGCGAATCAGCTCATGGAACAACAGGATATTCATAATTTTGTCCTGAGTGTTGAGGTACCGGATAGCAAGATCATCGGTTCCAAGCTTCAAAAATACGCCAGAATATCGTGGCGAACTTCGAATATTCTAACCCATGTAAGTAAAAATACTAATAAGTATTTCGGAAACTAGTTAGATGTTTAAAAAGGAAAGGAAATATACATGGAGCTAGATATGAAGGCAGTCATTTTATAGACGATTTGCTGACTGCCTTTGATCCGGTCAGGACTTTTTGTTGGGAACATACAGGGTTATTGAATGTGAGAGTCGGTCTTGCCAGCTGAGGCGTTCACGATCCCACAGACACCAGAAAATACCCAGTCCTCCCAGAAGCAGGGCAGGAATAGCGATCAGTGTGCGAACGAGACATTGACCGATCGAAATAAGCCCCCCATTACGATCCAGAATTCGAATATTCCAGGCTTGCATGCCCAGAGTTTGGCCTCGACGGGACCAGAAAAAGGCAAAAAAACTAAAAATACTCAAAAACAGTGCGGCATAAAAGAAAGGGCCGCCAACGGATTGTCCACTGTCTGTCATAGCCTTGAGCTTTTCAGCGCCATGAACTTTCATTTGAATACCCAGGTTGAGAAAACCAACCAGAAACATAATGGCTAATACAAGAAAGCTGTCGTAAATAATGGCCGCCAGTCGGCGCCAGACCGGTGCAGGTTGCGCCTGTTTCTCTTTGGTTGTGTCTGACATAAAAACTCCTGTAACAGGCAGCGGAGTTTATCAGTTTATGTCCAGTTGGGCAGCTTCTGCTTGAATCTTTAAATGTGCCTGCCAATACGGTAGTAAAAAAATAGCAGAATGAGAATCTTGATAATTTATGACTTTTCTAGGCTGAGAAACCTTGAGATCCTTCATCTCTATGAGACAATCATGACTCAATTGGATTAATGGAATGAGAGCAGTGGCAGGGCGACCAAGTTCAGTTCAACGTTTAAAGAAGGCGGCTATTCGCTTGTTGGTTAAGAAGCCAGGTTCCAGCCTGGCTGAATTGGCATCGGCTGCCGGGATTGGCAGGGCTACATTGCATAGACATTTTACCAGTCGTGAACAGTTGATCGGTTCATTGCTTATGGATTGTCTTGAGGCTGTAGAACAAACCTATATGGCCATCGAAGGGAAATACCCTGAAGACTATCGAGAGCAGCTTCTGCAGATGATAGGGGGCTTTATCGAGCTTGAGAGTGAGTATTGCTTCCTGCTCAGGGACTGGGAAATCTCAGATACCGATGAAATTTACGAAATTCTCTCAAAACAGCAGGCGGCATGGGACGCCTATCTTCAGTTTATGGTCAATGTCAAAGTGTTGCGAGCTGATCTGCCGTTGGCCTGGCATAAGTCGGGTATAGATGGTCTGATCGGTGGGGCCTGGATGGGTATTGATGATCAGGAGATAGCCATGAAGCAAGCTATACGGCTGGCACGGGAAGCGGTTGAAAAGGCCTTTCTGGAGCCTCTTTCATAATGTGATCTAATGAGTGTGTATGGATGAGTGGCTGTAATGTCGTATTAATCTTTACTCGCTTTTTTAAAGGGGTGTTGTCCTTTAGAGGAGTTTAAAAGCAGAGTTTATATTTGGACTAGACTCTTACGACTGATCGGAGATTAATCCTATGAAGAAGAGTCTGTTCTGTTGGGTGTTGGGTCTTTGTGTGCCGTATTCACTGGCTTTACCTGTGAATACCGATGATGGTGGTGTAATAAAAGGGTATGGCGATTGCAAAACCCACTTTAACTACACCATTGAATCCCAGTCTGGGGAGTGGCAAACCTATGTTCATTTTGCTGCTGAGGATGGTACTTCGGTACTTCCTAATAAGAGCTGTGAAAAAGTAGCCTGGTTTGAAAAGGACGACGATGATCCAATGAAGGTTAAGCAGATTCAGCTTCCCCTGGCAGTGTCTGAAGGTCATACAGAGGTACTGGGCTATCAGTTGGGTACAAAGTCAGATTTTTACGGCGTGCTCTCAATTACCATGGTGCAAATGCCCACCGAAGGATCAAAACTGAGTGAGCATTACAAACTCTATGAGCTATTTATAGACAAAGCGTACTCTTTAAATAAAAAGGTCGGGAGTACACCTCCTCCAGCGATGTGTTCCTTTGTCATTGCTGCAAGTGGACCGGGCAAGCCTGTCGTTGCTCCCTTCAGCTTTCATGGAGCCAATTGTGATATTGACCCGGATACACTCAGTATCAAAGCCAGCTTGAAGAGCGTTAGTGATATGGTCGGTATACCTGGGCTTTAATTTTGACTGTCTTCGCTATGGGCAGGGTTGATTCTGGAAGTCAGAATATGATCCTGCCACTTCCCGGCAATTTTTAGGTAAGACCGGGCTCTTCCTTCTTCTTCGAATCCAAGCTTCTTAAGTAGTGCTGCGCTGCGATGGTTGTCAGGAATATAATTGGCCATGATGCGATGAAGCTTTGCTTCCTGAAAGACATAGTCGATTCCAGCAGAAACAATCTCGAGCATTAAGCCTTGGCCTTCGTGTTTTTTCGAAATAGAGTAGCCCAGGTGGCAGGCTTGAAAGACTCCATGGACGATATTGTTAAAATTGCACAAGCCAATGATTTCATTTTTGTCGGATGTCAGTGCTGTTAGTTGAAAGCCTGTGCCTTCATCGAAACTTTTGCGCTGTGCTGTTAGCTGGTGCTCACACTGTTTGAGTGTATAAAAGTTTTCATTACGCTCCGGCTCCCACGGTGTAAGGTGATCCCGGTTAGTCAGTCTGTACTCTAAAAGCAGTTCGGCATCTTCCGGGTTTAACAATACCAGTTCAGTTCTTGGGGTTCTTATTTTGATCATAGTAATCGTGTCGTATGCTCATGCTTTTTTACGTTCCGTTATATGGTGCCAAGCAGTACCGGTTGATAGAACGCATCGTTAATTCTTTGTACATCCCTAAAGCCCGCTTGTGTCATCAGCTCACAAAGTCGGTTTGTGGAAATGGCGTAATAGCGGGAGTGCAGTGTGTGAGTGATTGCTTTGCCTGTAGAGAGGTTTTCTTCAATTAAATGAAATGCCAGGCTGTATTGATCGCCTTCAAAATCCCAGACCTGAAACAGGATGAATCGTTTGTTTCCTTCAACCCGGACGCCGTAAGGTTTAAGCAGATTTCGGCCGCGTTCTTCCTTATCATAATCTCGAACAGTGATCAGGCAGCCACCACCCGGTTTGAGGCAAGCGAACATCTGTTTAAAGGCTATCAAGATATCATTGTCGTTTAAAAGATGGGGTACAGAGTTGTCTGCAGAAATCACCAGGTCAAACCCTGTTCCATGATGATCAAAAGCCTGTCGCATGTCGCAAACAGAGACCGCTAGAGTTAGATTACGTCTTTCTGCTTCTTGCTTTGCACGCTCAGCTTCTTTTTCTGAAAGGTCAGACGCTGTGACGTTATAGCCTTTTTGTGCCAAGCCGATGGCCTGGGTGCCAATACCGCAGGAGACATCAAGAATGGATTTGGTTTCAGGCCAATGCTTTTTTATCAGGGTCTTGAGCTGAGCGGATTGTCGCTCAACACTGCCATTCCAGTCCTCAAATATAAGGTGGTAAAAGGGGGTTAGCTGATCGTAAAAGTCATTCATACCACTCAATGCATCTATACGTAGGATTGATTAATCAAACAGCGAGCCTTGTTGATAGGGCAGGCTGCCTTCCAGAATGAGCAGTTTTTCCTTGGCTGGCTTACCACCGGCATAGCCCTGTTGCTCACCGTTGCTGGCAATCACCCGATGGCAGGGGACTAATATTGAAAGTCCATTTGCACCATTGGCATTGGCCACGGCTCTCAAGGCATTCCGGTCTCCCATGGATTCTGCCAGTCGTGCATAGGTGGTGGTTTCTCCATAGGGAATAGTATTCAATGCCTGCCATACCTGTTTTTGAAAAGCCGTACCTATCAATAGCAACGGAACTGAAAAAACTTCCCGTTCTTTGCGAAAGTATTCTTCCAGTTGCTGTCGGGTGAGCTCCATAATGTCGTCGTCTTTCTCGACATATTCAGCCTTAAGACCGTTCTTGATGCGAGAATCGACTCTCAATCTCTTCTTTCGATAGCGCCAGTCACACAGGCAGAGCTGTTGCTCATAGGTGCCCAGCATCAGCTCGCCGACGGGTGAATGGTAGTATTGGATATTGATGGTGTTCATGGAGGTGTTTATAACACAAAGTTCAATATTGATGTTTGTTTAGCTGGTTAGATGTCATTTGGTAGTTGAGTAGCAGTAAATATAAGGCGATAGAAGCAGTGAATAAATAGTGGTAGAGTGCCGTGTAACTAATAATAAGTAACAATCCAGGATGGTTCGGTGTTCAGTAAAAGGAAACTCGATCTTTTTGTAGTCCCTGTATTTGCATTGCTATTGATCGCTCTTATAGCTTGGGACTCTAAAGCACTTTTGGATCTGAATGATGAGGTTGAGTGGGTCGGTGATGATGTCGCTACTGCTCAGTCTGAAAGTGAACCCGTTGCAGAGATCAGTCAAAAAGATCTGCTTGAAAATCCTTTGTTCTCTTTGTACGAACCTTCCGAGCAAAAGTCTGTTGAGTTAAATAATATTCCAAAAACCAGCTTGAAACTTTCTCTGGAAGCCATTTTCAGAGCCTCTTCTCAAGATCGAAATGCTGCGCAGATTGGCACAGAAGCAGGAAGTAGGCTGTTTCGAGTAGGCGATAATGTATCAGACGATGTTATTGTCAAGGCTATTGGTTCCCGCACTGTTACATTGGAAATTGCAGGTGCCCTGGAGAATCTGTCATTTGATAATACGGTTGAATCACAGGTTGTATCAGAACCGCCCAAAAGATCTGAGTCAGTGTCTTCAAGTAATCAACTGGCAGTGACAGAGCAGGGAGAGATAGCGGAGAGGCTAGAAGCTCTGCGAGCACGGTTTAGTGATCAACAGCCGTGATTGAATGAAACAGTTTCAGCCTTAAGAACAAAAACAACAAAGCTAGCAAGGATGTAAGGGATGAAGTGGTTTTTATCACTGGCTGTAGTGCTTTTTGTGTTTTCAGGCCAGGTTCAGGCACAAGAGCAGGTCGATGGACAGCCTGAAAAAAAGACCGGTGTTGCAAAAGACATTGAGATCAATATCAAGAACAGTGATATCCGCTCCTTTATTGACTGGATGGCCAGTGAAACCGATAAGAATCTGATTGTCGACCCCCGTGTTAAAGGCAAGGTGACAGTCATTGTTAATGACCCCGTCAACAAGCAGGAAGCCTGGAGTATATTTACCGAAGTTCTGGAACTGCATGGCTTTTCGGTGCTGGAGCAGACTGGCACTATCAAGATCATTCCTAATACTCTGACCCGTCAATCGGGCGTTCCATTCCAGGAGTCGGCCGACAGTAAAAGTGTTGCGACGATTATTCAGGTATTGAAAACACAGTATCTGAATGCAGCTCAGGTTATTCCCATCATTCGTCCTCTCATACCTCAAACCGGCCATATTGCTGCATTGCCTGACAGTAATCTGTTACTGGTTGTCGCCCAGGAAGTGGTGATTGCCCAGTTGGAGAAAGTGCTTGATCAGTTGGATCAGGAGCAGGTCAGTGATCTTTATGTAGCTCAGCTGAAAAATGCCGATGCCAAGGATGTCATTGCGGCCATAACGGCTCTTTCCGGCAAGAATCAGGCAGGTAAGCTGCCCGCGCGGCAGGTGCTTATGGCAGCGGATGAAAGAACAAACAGTATTTTGCTGGCAGGGCCTGCTGTCAAAATCCAGCGTTGGAAAAAAGTGATTGCCCAGCTTGACCGGGAAGAAATCATCGAAGACGAAGCCCATGTTATCTATCTGGATTTTATGAAAGCCAAGGAAGCGGCTGATATTCTCAAGGACATCACCGCCAGTATGTTGAAGAGAGATAAAAACCGAGCGGGTGATGAGCTGCAAATTGCTATAAGAGCCAGTGAAAGCACTAATTCTCTGGTGATCTCGGCCCCTCCAGAATACATTCAGTCCCTGGCAAAAATTATTAAAAAGCTGGACATACGTCGGGCTCAGGTACTGGTAGAAGCCATTATTGTAGAGATTGGCGAGACCCAGTTGAACGAGCTGGGTGTGCAGTGGGGCACAACCAACAGTGCTCTTAATGGCGATGGCTGGTTTGGCGGATCGCGGGTCGACTCCGGTGGGTTGACCAGTTATGAACGCTTTGCTGCTGGTGACAATAATATTATCGGCGGGGGGTTGAACCTTGGTTTCTACAGAAACGGCTCTCTACGGACACTGGTTCAGGCTTTTTACGGCAACGACGCCATTAATATTCTTTCCACTCCAAGCCTTATCGCTCTGGATAACGAAGCGGGAAAAATTGTGGTGGGAGAAAATGTTCCGTTTATTACCGGCCAGTCCACCAGTTCCTCCTCTTCCACAGATAACCCTTTTCAGACTATTGAACGAAAAGATGTGGGTCTGCAATTGAAAGTCACTCCCCAGATTAACCGGGGTCGTTTAATGACGCTGGATATTTATCAGGAGATTTCCAGTGTGACCGACGACAGCCAGGCTTCAGATATTGTCACGCGCACCCGCTCCATAGAAACCAAGGTGCAGGTGGAAAGTGAGTCCATTATCGTGCTTGGTGGGCTGATTTCCGATGAGATTACTGGCAGTGAGCAGAAGGTACCGCTACTGGGCGATATTCCGATTCTGGGGCATCTGTTTCGCAGTAACAGCCAGGAGCGTAATCGTAAAAACCTCATGGTATTCATCAAACCCACCATTTTGCGCAGCTCTGAAGACGCCCTGGCCATTACGGGTGGCAAATACAGCTACATTCGTGAGCAGCAGCTGGCCTATAAGGGCACTGAAAGCGAACTGATCAAGACAGAGACATCCATACCGGTTCTCAGTGACTTTGATTTCTACCCCCCTCCTTCAGAAAAGAAAACGGATCAGACCAGCTTAAAAATCGAGTAAGAAGGAGTCTGACCAAGAATAGATGGGGCGTCCTGCTGAGCTTTATTCTCGACCGAAATTCTTGGTCAGGCTTCTGGAAATCATCCACATGGATTATTTTCAGGGTGTTCCTCATGGGATACCCTTGCCGCTATCAAATAATAACAATGTCGTACATTAGTCAGGGAAGTAAATGTTTAAGGGTTGTATAACGAAAATTCTCGGAGTGCTACTGCTGGGAGCGACGGGGCTGGCATCAGCCATGGAAGGGATTGAGTGGCAGCAACAGCCGCCTTCCTATGATACTGGCGAATTTCGTGATGCTTTTGTCGATCTTCGAGTTAAGACTCAGGCTGGTGATCTGGTCATTGAGCGTCAGTGGTTTAATGGTCAATGGGTCTGGAACCGCCCCTGGAGTCGTCTGGAGATTGTCGGTTCAGCAGTGGATGATGACGGCAATGCAACCCCTGATCCGCTGACGGAACGCCCTTACGCCCTGATTCGTAACGGTAATTCTTACCTGAGGCAATCTGCTCGGGGTTCTGAGAATCCAGTCTTTCAAAACCTTCCCAAACGGACCCTCACGGCTCGTAACCAGGGTAAAGACGGTTTTCAGTGGAAAGATAAGCTGGGTTACACCATCGACTACGACAAGTTTGGTCGTATGGTCGGTTATGCCGGTCCCAACG
>NZ_JBPCXO010000517.1:0-5126 GCF_051008435.1 Endozoicomonas sp.
CGGATTTGGCCATTTTCTATGATTCTTTTCGTTGAATAGCTCGCTATTCGCCTCAAATAATCATAAAAACTGTCTCAAACCGGACTTTTTCTCGCTACGGTCGGCTAAGTCCGACAGACTCCTAGCGATAGGTACTAAAGGCTATATCCAGCTGGTAGAAAATGAGGGACTCACACTGATCCCTTTACCCAAAAATAAGCAGTGGACTTGCGGCCAGCTGGCAGGGCTTCTGCGAGACTGCGGGCCGGTGTACGTGCGCCGAGGATGGGTTAAAAACGGCAAAGTAAGCGGAGGTCACGCAGTCGTCATGGTTGGAGCTCGCGAAAGCGATAACAGAGTGGTTATTCACGACCCCGGTTCGCGAGGACACGATTGGGAATGCAGTATTGATGAGTTCAATGGCTTCATCAAATGGGATAGCACAAAATCCAAGTACACCATGATGTGCAAGCTTCCCAAGGTCATGACCCGACCCCGAAGTAACGCCATTGTTTAATTGAGATCGACCGTAAATCAGTTACTGCATTACACGGGGCATGTCAAAATGCCCTTGCTAAATGATTGTTAGTTTCTAAGAATCATTGACGATTAAGCATTTGAGACACATTAAGCACTTTGTTCATTTCGTGAATCAGCTCATTGTATGCAGATCTCAGTTTTTCTACTTTTCGGGGGGACTGAGGATCTGGAGCACCGTTACCACCCACAGCTTTCTGGACACTTCTTGTCTTTAGTTTAACGTTCCAGCCACCAAACCACTGGTTAGCCTGAGCTTTAGACTGAAACCCCGTCCCCCTATGATTGCCCGCCCCTTTCAAACAACTCATGCCACCGCCAACCTGTGTGGGGTTTCCAGACAGATAGCAGCCTGAAGGAACCTCTCCAGTAGGCCACAACGTTGCACTCAGTATCACTGAGAGCATATGATAAATCGGTAAGTGAGAGTTCATTCGGTTAGAAATCGCAGAAGAGCTAAAAGCAGAATCAAGTGTTTAACTGGCTCATCTGGAGTCTGTCGTCAGTACTTTCAACAAAACTATTGAACCTCTGGTAAAACAACATGGTCTTTCTTTGGAAAGGCCATGACGCCTCAAATACCTTATCAATTGAGAAATTCAGCAATCTCGTCTTTCAGGTTATTAAAATAATGATTCTTAAAGTTATCAGGTGTACGCCCTTTCCTGATATGAAAGAGGCCTTCTCTTTAAAGCAACAACAATGGTCAGCTATTTCTGAATGCAGTGGGCTTGTGGGTCAGTTCGGTGGTTGGGAGCTTGATGGTCAAGATGCTTTTATTCTTGCTGTCTGGGAGGGGATGTCCAGCGTCAAAGAATTCATGAACAACTCACATGACCCGATTGCGGATCGAATAAATCAGCAAACAACTTACAGCAAGTGTGAAGTAGAGTACTTCACTACAGTCAGCAATATACCGGCTTTTGATCCAGCTTATACCTGCTCAATAACGGATTTCGGCTTCCTTAGAGTGGCGGATTGCTATCTCAGAAGTCATGGAGAGGCGCAGTTTTTAAAAGATCAGGAGAATACTTGGAACCCGGCCATGTCCTACTGTCGAGGAATGTTAGGTGGGTATATAGCTAAAAGCCATGAGGTAGAAAATCGTTATTTGGTGATCTCTTTTTGGGATTCTGAAGTAGCTCATCAGAGATATATGGAAGGGCTTTTTCCAGAAATCAGAAAGAAAATAGAACTGGATTCTTACAGTCAAAGACTGAAAGGTTATCAAGTCTCCATTAATACAGATTGGAACGTTCTACCTGGCTAAAACCAAAATGATGATTTTAGAGTGAGGCCATCGATAGAGTCGATGATCGCATTGAGTTTTTAGGGCAATTAATAACAGCGTGTCAGTGTTGTGTCAGTTGGTTCTACAGGCAGTGTAAGCTGGTTCTAAGTTTTTATATTCGAAGAGTAGAGAGGTGTAAACTCGTTTGAACCCTGTCGTGTAAAGCGAGATTCTAGAGCCGTACCCAAAACGCAGTTTACTTTACAAGGAGTAACCCTCATGAAAAAACTGGCCACTCTAGCAATTTCAGTTCTATTTGCCTCTTCCTCATTTGCAGCAGTTGGTGCCTGGGGCGGTAACGAACTGTCAGTGATTACCGACGCCAATACCAAAGTGGAAGTGACCAGTACCTCAGGAAAAGTACTTGCGACAGGCGTGACCAATGAGTACGGAAGAGTTAAGTTCGACATTCCCAATACTCAGGTAGTCAACATAAAAGCAGGCGATGAGACCAAAACATTCCTGTATAAGACACAATATGATGCATCCACTCGCTAATACCCTGCAGTGCGGGGTTCTCCTGCACTTTCCCTTCTTCTGCCGATTTGTTCACTGACTGCCTGTCTCTAGTTGAGCTACCTGCCTCGCCTCTTCTATAATGCCGCCTTCCAGTTTCCAGTGAAGTGCCCATTGCCACTTCATGAGGCCCATGAGTGACCCCATGACAAAGACTAAAGTATTAACCGGTATTACCACCACAGGCACGCCGCACCTGGGCAACTATGTGGGTGCTATTCAGCCTGCGATTGAAGAAAGCCGTGACGAAAACATTCAGTCCTACCTGTTTCTGGCGGACTACCATGCCCTGATCAAAGGCCGTGACCCTAAGCGTATTCACCAGTCCGGGCTGGAAATTGCCGCTACTTGGCTGGCTCTGGGTCTGGATACCGATCGTGTCACTTTCTATCGTCAGTCAGATATTCCGGAAATCATGGAGCTGAACTGGATTGTGGGCTGCATGACCGCCAAAGGCTTGATGAATCGAGCCCATGCCTATAAAGCTTCAACCCAGGCCAATCAGGAAGCTGGCGAGTCTGATCTGGATAAAGGCGTCCTGATGGGACTGTTCAATTATCCAATCCTGATGGCGGCTGACATCCTGATGTTCAACGCCAATCGCGTTCCAGTAGGTCGTGATCAGGTTCAGCATCTGGAAATGGCTCGTGATATCGCGGGTCGAATGAACCACCACTACAAGACCAAGTTTGTGATGCCAGAAGCCGTAGTGGGTGAAAATACTGCGGTTCTGAATGGTCTGGACGGCCGCAAGATGAGCAAGAGCTACGACAACACTATTCCGTTGTTTGTGCCTGAGAAAAAGTTGCTCAAGCTGATCCGCAAGATCAAAACCAATTCTCTGGAGCCTGGTGAACCTAAAGATCCGGAAACCTGCACTCTGTTCCAGATCTTTTCAGCCTTTGCTAATGAAGAAGAGATTGCAGAGAAGCGCAAGCAATATGAAGCCGGAGCTGGCTGGGGCGATTTGAAAAATGAACTCTTTGAATACATCAACAATGTACTCAGAGAGCCTCGTGAGCGTTATAACGCGCTGATGGCTGACCCGGCTTTCATTGAAGCTGAATTGAGAAAAGGAGCGGAAAAAGCCCGTGCTGAAGCGGCTCCTTTCCTCCAGGACATTCGTAAAAAAGTGGGTATCAGCCCATTTGCCTGATCTTTCTCAGGTAAACAGCCAGCCCTTGAGGCTGGCTGCCTTTCGCAAAAATTAAACATCTGTTTGCCTCTGGAACGTCCTTCCAAAAAACGCTACTATCCCTGACAACAAAAAAAACGACGCTCTTGAAATAACGATTCTTATAAAGAGAGGGTGGAAACCCACAAGCCAGGAAGAAGTCGCCAGAGGAGTTTGGCGTGTTTGCACGGAACAGCATCCACATACCATTGAAAAATCGTGAGGGAGACCAGTTTGTTCTCACTGACGAGCATGCTCATTTCAACCACGAAAGACTGGAGTTTTTAACCGGGCAAGAGGCCTGGGATTTTATCTTTGCCCTGACCAGCAGTCAGGCACTCCAGCAGCGGTTGAAAGGTCATCCATCCCTGAAATCCTATCACCAGACACCTGGCGGAATTCTGCTGGGTAAAGCACTGGAAAAAGGCGATCTCAAGGTTTTTGTCACCCACCGTGACCAGAGCCGAAACCGCGAGAAAATTCAAAAGCTCTACGATCAGATCAAGCTGAAACTGAACCAGATCAAGCTGAAACTGAACCAGATCATAGCCAGCGAGAAAGCAGAAGCTGCGCTGATCAACAAGCAATACCAGGCAATGAGCCCGGCCGAGCAGAAAATGGCCCATGCGGGAAGCTTTGGTAAAGGGCTTGCAGATGCGGGCATCTCTTTTTTGATCTGGGTTAAGGACGTTGTCGAAGTGGCTTCAGGTGGTCTGAAACTTATCAGACAAGTAAAGGCCCACTGGAATACCCCCTATGAAGGCTCGGTCTTTGAATGGCTTGAAAAAGCAGATCAAACCTACCGCGAAGGAGAGTACAAGGAGCTGGTGGAAGCCCTGGGCTTTGACCCGCTCAAGGTCAATGTAGAAGACTTCAAACAGGCCTGGGAACTAGCCCTGATTATCTGGGACGACGAAAAATGTCAGTCCCTTCTGGTGCAGTTCACCAAAGACTACTACAAAGCCCAGCACCCATTGGAAGCCAGTGAATTTGTTGGTAGTGCAGCCTTTGAAGTATTGCTCACCATTCTGCTGATTCTGACAACGGCGGGAGCAGGTGCTGTCGCCAATGTGGCCAGCAAAGGCAGGCTGCTCAGACAAATGAATCAGCTGGGTGATCTCTTTAGGGATCTGGCTCGACTCAAGAAGCAGGTTTATAAACATACCCCTGAGAAGCAAACCCGCAGTCGTTCATCGGGGAATATGGTTGAGGATCTGCCTGAGGATGATCGTCCGGCTCCTAAGGCTTCTGAGCCTCCGAAGGGTGATCGTAGTCAATCATCAAGTGAACCTAATAAAGGCAAATTATCGATAGCCAAAAAGAGTGACTCCTCAAAACAAAAGCAGGCTCTATCGTCTGAAAAGAAAGTAGTTGAGTTAGATGCAGGTAAGTCTTCGGGTAAGAGAGGGGTAAAGGGTACTTGGGATGAGCAGCTTGAAGACCCACAGCCAGATACCATATACAAAGTTACTTCGTATCATGATGGGGTCCCTGCAACATATACTTATCGGTTGAGCGTAAAACCCCGTACTTTGAGTGCGGGGATGTAAGCTCGTCGGCGATAGCCGACTAATGCGGTGTTCTCTGCTGCTGAACGTACTGTTTGATGACTTCTATAGGAGCGCCACC
>NZ_JBPCXO010000518.1:0-1888 GCF_051008435.1 Endozoicomonas sp.
GGTTTGAGACAGTTTTTATGATTATTTGAGGCGAATAGCGAGCTATTCAACGAAAAGAATCATAAAAAATGGCCAAATCCGGCTTTTTCGCAGTAGGTCAGTGGTAAGTCCGACAGGCTCCTAGGTCTTGGCTCTTTACCCGCTGGCTGGCTAGGTGATCGATGGAGCCGTGAAGGCATGATGAAATTGTTTTTCTTTGGCATGAGAGCAGCAGCACTTCTGAGCGCCCTGGCTAATGGGCCCTTTCAGTTGGCACTGGGTGTTGGGGCCATTGGACTGTTTGCTTCTATTTATCACCCTGTGGGCACCGCTCTGGTTTTTGCCACCAGTAAAAAACCAGGTCGCGCACTGGCTATAAACGGGCTATTAGGCAACCTCGGTTTAGCCTCTGCCGCTGCAGTTACTGCTTACCTTACAGATAAGGTAGGCTGGCAGTGGGCATTTATTATTCCTGGTCTCTGCTCAATTGCTATGGGTTTACTCTATCACTGGACAACCCTTAAACCTGTGTCGAAACCACACCAGAAGCACGCTTTCAAAGCTGAACAGCTGAGTAAAAACAGTATGATCAGACTGTTCACAGGTATAGCCGTTATAGCCTGCTTTGGTGGATTGGTTTTCCAAAGCCTGACGACAAGTTTGCCAAAAATTCTGGAGACGAGTATTGATTCAAACCTGACAGGCATAGGAAGTCTGGCGACACTGATGTTTACCCTTGCAGCCTTTATCCAGCTGGCTATCGGAGAGTTGCTGGATAGAATTCCTGCCAGACGTTTGCTTATGGCTATTTGCTCTCTCCAGATTCTTACGCTGATTCTGTCTTCTTTCGCTGAAGGAAATTACCTTTTACTGTCTCTAACCGCATTACTGCTGGCTACTTTTGCCCAGATTCCTGTCAACGACTGGTTGATTGGTCACTATTCAACTGAGGAGTGGCGTTCAAGGTTTTACGCATTGAAATACACTTTGGCACTGGGTATGTCGGTTATCGCCTACTGGCTAATAGCAACAGTCTATGAACAAACTCAAAGCTTCTGGCTCTTATACATCATATTGGCAGCGTTAATGAGCTTTTCGTTCATCGCAGCAACGGCAATGCCTACAGCTAAAAAGCAACTCTGAGAAAGAGTTATATCCTTCCTTCTCACAAATTGATGACAACAATCTCACTCACATTACCCAAATCGTAATACCGAAATTTATTCTGCTTTTTCTGCGTTGATCAACACTTTTTTCAAAGGGCAATGATCCTATACATTGCTCCTTTCATAAAAATGTCGCACAACACCTGATATGTTTAAAAAGTCATTGATTGTCCTCACTGCTCTGGCAGTTTCAACTGCCGCAACCTGGTATTTTCTTCAACCGGAGTCCACAGTTAGCCTGGTAGAAAATGAGAAAAGATTGTTTGATCTACAGACTCACTGGAACCAGGGTAATGTCGTAGCTCTGGTCCGACACGCTGAACGTTGTGATCGTTCTGACAATCAGTGCCTGGCTGGTGATACAGGTATAACAGTTCCCGGCAAGGCCGAAGCTGTTAATGTGGGCCAAGAATTTGGGCACCTACCCGAGCAGACAACCATCGTCTATAACAGTCCAGTCAAGCGTACAGATCAGACAGCCGACCTTATGTTTGGTGAAAAAGCCACTGTTACTCAAAACTGGCTTCGTGAAGGCTGTAAAATCAATCTCTATGATGATATTTTCAAGCACAAGGAAGAAGGTAAAAACCTGATTCTAGGAGCCTGTCGGACTTACCACCGACCTACTGCGAAAAAGCCGGATTTTGCCATTTTTTCTGATTCTTTTCGTTGAATAGCTCGATGTTCGCCTCAAACAACCATAAAAAATGTCTCAAACCGGACTTTTTCTCGCTACGGTTGGC
>NZ_JBPCXO010000519.1:0-6319 GCF_051008435.1 Endozoicomonas sp.
CTTCCTCAATGTTGAGTGGTCAGTACCCAGCAAGCGAGCTGCTTCACCAATCTTGACTAATCTCTTATCCATAGTGTGAGATTATGATAGATAATCATAGATTACTCAATACTGTTTCAAACCCTTACATCACTTATCTTGATCCAAAAACAAGCCCCACTCAAAAGCACTTGATTTACTATAGAGAATCAACAGCAAATGAGCAGGTATATAAAATCAAGAATCCGGATAATGTGACTCCCCAAATCACATGTTCCCAGCCGACGTTCCACTGGGGCTCGAACATCAACAGCTCAAACTGTTGTGACTGCTTACCCTCAAGCGCGAGGCAGTGTTTTTTATCCTTACTCAACAGCCCCAGAAGCTTGTCACCCTGACTGATGAAGCGACAAAGTATCTGACTGTTTTCAACACAATTCACTGAACTGCCAGCTCCCTCATAAAAATGAGAGTTGGCACCAAAGCAGCCTATGCAGTTTGGCTGCTCAACTTTCTTCCATTGATAAAAACGAAGAACGCCTGCTTCCGGTACCTGAAATTTTGAAACAGCCTTTCCTACAGGAAACAACTGGCATGATGTTCCATCCGGGCTGACAACACCCAGCCTGGATTCGTGTTTATCCAGACAAACCACCTGATTGCGTTCCAGAGAGCAGCCTTTTGCAGGCACAAAGGGTTGATGATCGGTGTACGGAACCCACCACCAGGCTTTAATCTCTGCCATCTGAAAAGAGCCTGTCAGACATAACCAGAAGAAGAGTCTCACGACATAGCTTTTCATAACGTCCCCAACACCATTCAACGCCTGCAACTGGCAACATTAATAGGCTAATTTGCCCTAAGCCTTCAGATGCAATGGCAATAAATCCTGCTGGAATCAGAAGAAATATTAACAGTCGTAAGTCAAAACGACTCAACGTATAATGGCCGGTTTTTAACCCTTTCTCAGTGCTAATTCGGGTTACGATGCTGTCTAATATTCGCATTATTCTGATCAACACCTTTCATCCGGGAAACATTGGCTCCGCAGCCAGGGCCATGAAAACCATGGGTCTTGCAGACCTTTGCCTGGTGACTCCCCAGCAATTTTCAGATCCTGAAGCGCAATCTATGGCCAAGAGCATGGCGGCAGGTGCTCAGGACGTACTGGCGGGTGCCAGGGTATTTCAGACGTTGGATGAAGCGATTGCAGATTGTTCCATGGTCGTGGGAACCAGCGCCCGCAATCGCAACCATACGTTTACCCGACCAATGCTGACGGCAGAAGACTGTTCAGACAAACTGGTTGCAGAAGCAGTCCGCAACCCTGTCGCCCTGGTTTTTGGTCAGGAGACCATGGGACTGACCAATCAGGAGCTGGAGAAGTGTCACTATCATGTCTCCATTGATGCCGACCCTGAATACCCGGTGCTTAATGTAGCTTCTGCCATTCAGATTCTTTGTTATGACATTCGCAAAGCTGAGCTGCGCAAGAGCCAGCGGGAGCACTCTGACAACGAAGCAGAAGAATACCCGTTAACCCGTGAGCTGGAGTATTTTTACGAGCACCTGGAAGAAACGCTGAACGACATTAATTTTATTATCAAACAGCATCCAGGACTGGTAATGACCCGCCTTCGTCGCCTATTCAACCGGGCCAGACCGGAAGCCAAGGAGCTGAATATGCTCAGAGGCATTCTGGCTGCTGCCCAGAAATCAGCCACCAACGAAACGTCTTCCTCTGAAAAAGATGCCGGATGACCGTTGAAGAACTGACGCCTGTCGCCTTTCCTCTGGCTAACCGCTTCTTTAAAGAGAACGGTCACAAAGGAAAGGCGCGCTCCAACGAACGAGTGTTTATTCTGCAGGTCGATCGTTCGATTGTTGCAGCGCTCAGGGCAACCCCAAAAGCCAATGGTTATCTGTTAAGAAGCGTCTGGGTACACAGAGAGAAACGTTCGAAAGGTCTTGGCAGCCAACTGATGCAAACCGTGTTGGCAACACTGTCTCCAGCTCCTTGCTGGTGTTATCCCTACGACCATCTGACCGGCTTTTATGAAAAGCTGGGGTTTCAGAAGGTATCTCCAGATCAGGTTCCTTCCGAAATTGGTAAGCCTTACCTGAATTATCTGGAGCGCGGAGAGTCTTTTCTTTTAATGTCGTTTCCAGAAAAAACGAATCATTATTAAACGTCACTTAGACTCAGCATTATCGGAAAAATAGACCTTTCTTTCTGGATTTTAAGCCGAAATTGTCTTACGTCCGACAGGCTCCTAGTGACAAGCCTTCAATGGCAGGTTGGCAAACAATGCCGCTTTAAGGGCCGCCGGAGCAGCAAAAGAAGAACCTGTGAGCAATCGCCAGAACTTTTTGGGGTATTCAGTGACTTCCTGAGAGTAGCCTGTAAGTCGTTCCAGCGGAATATCAACACACTGATCGCCATTCAGATCATAGCCCACGGGATCGCCATCTGAGTTATCCACCCTAACCACTTCGTAAGCAGCTTGAGCATAGGTATCAACAAACGGGTTGTTGGCTACGAAATATTTCAATTCAGATTCAACCGCTCCCACAGTGACGACATCATCCGCCAGCGAAAAGGTGTTGATCATCCCCGTACCACCGTTCCCTGCAATGGTATAAACCTGGATACCTTTAGCTGTCAGAGACTCGAGAGCCATAATAATCTGGTAGGTGGTGTGCCAGACTTCATCCGCCTGCCCCATCTCTCTGACTTTTTCCTTATACTGCCCTGCCCGCTTGAGCTGCAGCGGCTTATCAAATGTACTGATAAGAGTGGAAGATTCCCAGGATAGAAGCACTGCATCAACGGGCTGTTTTTTATATCGGGCAAGAATATTCTGGATATTCACCAGAATCTCTGACATGGGATTTTTCCCATCCAGTATCGGGTATTGGATAAACGTAATCTGGGGATGAGAAGCAATCAGGCGAACCACATCACCGTGATAAAAAGGTTCTCGACGTTCATCGTCGTCCAAATCCATCATGCCATAAAGCCAGCCATGGAGAACCCGTTCTTCATCGTTTTCAAAGCCTTGCGCCGGTGGAAAAAAACGGTCAATGATCGCTACTCGATACACTGGCAACCGTACTTCAGCCTGGGTAGACAGACTTAGCATAACCATCAAAAATCCGGCAATCCATCGCATTATTGCCTTTGCACCCTTTACTCATTCATGAATAAAGTCATCGGCTCAAGATGTTTTTTCTCAATACAATAAAGAGTTAAAGACAGAATTTAATCCGGGTTGTCATTTCGAAAGAATTACGCAAGATTCGGATTAACGAGGAACGATTGTTCAGGCACAATGCCGTGGCCCGAAAAAAAACAGTAGCGAGATAAACAAAACTCATCGTGAATTTCCGGGTGAACCGTCACAAGCGGGAAGGTATCCATTTTCATCACCACACCTGCGGGATGAAAAGCGACTAACAAAGGAAAGAGAGTGTCCGATCAACGAGATTCTTCTGGCTTTGCACTGGGTGTAATGGCCTTTACCATCTGGGGGCTGGTACCCATTTATTTTAAAGCACTGGAACATGTGCCTCCGCTGGAAATATTGGGACACCGTGTTTTCTGGTCGGTTTTTCTATTGCTGGCTCTGCTAAAGGTTACGGGTCAGTTCTCGCAGCTTAAACAGATATTCTCCAGTATCAAACTATCTGGGGCACTAACCCTTTCAGCCATTCTGGTGGCTACCAACTGGTTGATTTTTATCTGGGGTGTCACCAATGACCGAATCCTTGAAACCAGTCTCGGTTACTACATCAACCCGCTGCTCAATGTGTTTTTAGGTTACCTGTTTCTGAAAGAAAAACTGACACCTCTCAAACTGGTAGCCGTCGTGATCGCTGCCGTGGCAGTCATCTATCAGGTTCTTATGCTGGGTATTGTGCCCTGGGTCGCTTTCACCCTGGCAATGAGCTTTGGTATGTATGGGCTGATGAGAAAAACCACGCATGTAGCAGCTGTCCCCGGACTGGCCTTTGAAACCCTGATCCTTCTGCCCGTAACGCTGGGGTATTTCTTCTGGATCTATAAGAGCGGCGATTACAGCTTCCGATTCTCGGATCCCCATACCAGTGGCTTGCTTGCTCTGGCCGGACTGGTAACTACCATCCCTCTGGTTCTGTTCAATATGGCGGCAAAAAAGCTGACGTTAACCACTATTGGCATCCTGCAATATCTAGGACCTTCCATTTCATTCCTGGTGGGATTGTTTATCTACAAAGAGGAAGTGACCCAGGCACAACTGATCACTTTTGGACTTATCTGGTTTGCTCTGGCTATCTTCACCTTTGATGGGATGCGCAAGAAATCACAGCGCCAGAGCCAGAAACAACCCTCAACTGAAGCTCAAACGGCTGAATAACCTCCTTTCCCAGGAGCCTGACTGAGAATAGTGGTCGAGATTAAAATTCATCGGAAAAATGAGCCGTACCTTCTGAATTTTAGGCCGACCTGTCTACTCTCGGTCAGCCTCCAAGCAATGGTCAGAGGATTCTGACCATCCTTCCTGCATTTTTTTGGCTACGCTAAGACCTTAAAAAACCTGCTTTTTTACAATCTGTAAGCAATCTTTACGATCTTCTTTCCAGAATTTTCTTCACAGACCAAATTATTACATGTAAGGTTTATTACATGTAATATAAACAAATAAACAAAAGAGACGATCTTCTCAGGAGTAGCCCCATGGCTCCACCGAAAAATGCCGCACATTACCAGCGCCTGTTCAGGGCCCGAATGAGAGAGCAGGGGCTGGTAAAGAAAGAAGTTTGGATCTTGCCCGAAAACGCCGGTCGTTTACGAGATGTAGAACGCGATCTGAGATTAACCCAAACAATCAATGCATCAGGAAACTCCAAAATGACAGCAAGCGAAAACAAGCCTCATGACATCTGGACTATCCAGACCCTTCACCAGGCACTGATCAATGATCCACTGTTTAACAGCGGCAATGCCAGCCTGCAGTTAGTGGACGGAACGGATCCTTGTCTGGAAGTCACCATGAATGAATTTGGTGATCTGCCTATCTACATCACTGTTTCAGGTGAGCAAATTATTGCTGATGCCGTACTCTGGCCACTGACTCATGTAAAGGATTCTGTTGCGCTGAATGATGAGATCCTGCGGACACACAAGCTGTTTCCACTGTCGACCATCAGCCTGGATCGCTTTCCTGGTGGAGAAGATTACTACACCATTTTTGGCGCCCTGAGCTCAGCCTCACTGCTCCAGAATGTCGTTCTGGAAATTGAAACCCTGGCGTCCAACGCCATCAAGGCAACTGAAGCATACAGCCAGCATCTGGCCTGATAGAACAAGTGCATTAAACAGCCATGAGCCGGAAATGCCGCTCACCCCGAACCATGAAAATGACTACAGAGCCCAAAATAGCGGCATTTTCATAGTAAAAGTTAACTGCCAGAAAACGATTATTTTTCAACTTTAAAAAGGAAACGACATTATGAGTATCTGGGGAAAAGTCATTACCGCCCTGAAAGGTGCTACCAACGAAGTGGGCGAATCCATTGCTGACAGCAATGCACTGCGTATTCTGGATCAGGAAATCCGGGAAGCCAGCGATCAGCTGCAGCAGTCCAAAACTCAGCTGGCCGGCATCATGGCCAAGCAGAAGCTGTCAGATCAAAAGTGCAAAGAGCTGAAAGAAAAAGTAGCCGAGTATGAAGGCTACGCGATGAAAGCGCTGGAACAGGGTGATGACGCCTTGGCCACCGAAGTCGCCACCAAAATTGCCGACTATGAAGCTCAGCTTACTGCTGAACAGGAAATGGAAAGCAGTTTTGCCAGCAGTGTCACCAGCCTGAAAAAAGCGATTGCTGATGCCGAAGCCAACCTGCGCCGTCTGAAGCAACAGGTTGATACTGTAAAAGCGACAGAATCCGTACAAAAAGCTCAAGCCGCCTGTGCCGCAAAACACAGCGGAGTGAACTCCAAGATGGCCACTGCTACTGACTCCCTTGAGCGCATCAAGCGCAGACAGGCTGAGCGTGCTGCTCAAATGGAAGCTGCCAGTGAACTGTCAGGTGATACAGCTGAGTCAGATCTCCAAAGCAAGCTGAAAGCAGCTGGCATTGGCAAAACGGACTCTGACGCCAGCAGCGTTCTGGAACGTCTGAAAGCCAAGCAGCAGTAAAGCTGGAAAGCTGGAAGGCTGGAAGGCTGGAAGACTGGAAGGCTGGAAGGCTGGAAGGCTGGAAGGCTGGAAGGCTGGAAGGCTGGAAGGCTGGAAGGCTGGAAGGCTGGAAGGCTGGAAGGCTGGAAGGCTGGAAGGCTGGAAGGCTGGAAGGCTGG
>NZ_JBPCXO010000520.1:0-16812 GCF_051008435.1 Endozoicomonas sp.
CCGGTTTGAGACAGTTTTTATGATTATTTGAGGCGAATAGCGAGCTATTCAACGAAAAGAATCATAGAAAATGGCCAAATCCGGCTTTTTCGCAGTAGGTCAGTGGTAAGTCCGACAGGCTCCTAGCCTGCATATTGCATGAAGAGTCGAGCGCTCAGATAACAAGTTTTATTTTTGTTATTGTCATCTCTAGTTTTTTGATAGACCAAGAGCTTTAGAGGTTTTCATAGCAGCTTCATGTAATATGCGGGCTAACGTACAGCAAATGGAACTGCGGTCTGTCCACTCTGTCACATGTGTACCATTCCCCTGTCATTGTTATTTGTTTTCTTGTCAGATTGTCGACAACATAAAGACTGTTACTCTCAGAAAATGCAGAACCTCAGACTGCATTGGCTGGCAAACAACGGTTTACTTCTGACCCACAGCAAGGATGCTCGCCTGTCATGAAAGCTTCAGACCTGTTTGTAAAATGCCTTGAAGAAGAAGGCATAGAATACATTTTCGGCGTACCCGGTGAAGAAAACGCGGACTTCATCATGTCGCTGAACCAGTCAAAGAAAATCCGTTTTATTCTGACCCGGCATGAGCAGGGTGCGGCTTTTATGGCTGAAGTTTATGGTCGCCTGACGGGGCACCCTGCTGGCTGTTTGGGGACACTCGGCCCTGGCGCCACAAACCTGCTAACCGGTGTTGGCGATGGCAATATGGATCGGGCTCCCATGCTGGTTCTGGCAGGCCAAGGCTCTTCACAACGCCTCCACAAGGAATCACATCAGATCATGGATGCGGTTTCCATGTTCCGCCCGGTCACCAAATGGTCTGAAACAATTCGCCACCCTGACAATATTCCGGAAATGGTGCGCAAAGCCGTCAGACTGGCACGTTCTGAAAAGCCCGGAGCCGTATTTCTGGAGCTCTGTGAAGACATTGCCGCCATGGATTCAGACGCAAGCCCATTGACGGTAAAGCGCTACCCTCGCCCAATGCCTGAAGAAGAAAGCCTTAACCAGGCTTTTGAAATGATTCGACAGGCCAAGCGACCCGTCATCATTGCAGGAAATGGCGTGATTCGAATGAATGCTTCTGACAGCCTACGTCGATTATCGGCACTGACCGGGATCGGTGTCATCAGCACCTTTATGGCCAAAGGCTGTATGGATATGGATGATGACAACTGCCTCTACACCATTGGTTTGGGTAGAAAAGATCTGGTCGCCTGTGCCGTTGACGCGTCGGACCTGATCATTACCCTGGGTTACGACCTTGTTGAATATCATCCTCATCTTTGGAATCCGGACGGACAGCATACCATTCTGCACCTGGACTCACTGCCTGCAGAAGTTGATCACTGCTATCACCCCGACCTGGAACTGATTGGCGATATCGGTCATGCCCTTGATGCCCTGACCCGCAAGCTATCCACAGTAAGCTTCCAGTTTGACCTTCAACAACAAAATGCTGTTCGAAGAGATATGACAGCAGAACTGGAAGCCTATCGGGATGATGACACCTCTGGCGTTATTCGCCCGCAGAAAGCCCTCTGGGATGCCCGGGCTGTTCTACCTGCAGACGGACTGCTGCTTTCCGATGTCGGTGCCCACAAGATGTGGATTGCACGACACTATCACTGTCACGAGCCCAACACCTGTCTAATCCCCAATGGCTTCTGTTCCATGGGGTTTGCATTACCCGGCGCCATTGCCGCCAGCCTGCTTCGCCCAGACAGAAAAGTACTGGCCATTGCAGGCGATGGTGGATTTATGATGAATGTGCAGGAGATGGAAACAGCCCGTCGCTATGATTGCAATCTGACGGTCATGGTTTGGGAAGACAAGGAATATGGTCTGATTGCCTGGAAACAAACGGATCACTTTGGTAACCATACGCCATTGAGCTTCAATAATCCGGACTGGCTCAAACTGGCAGATAGCTTTGGTTGGCATGGTCATAAAGTGGAGAACAGTCTTGATCTGGAAAGTGTTTTATCCATCGCGATGAATGAAGAAGGTCCCAGTCTGGTGGTGATTCCTATCGACTATCGAGAGAATCAGATTCTCAGTGCACGACTGGGTGATATTGCCTGTCCGATTTAAACAGCCATGAGCCGGTAATGCCGGACCACCCGAACCATGAAAATGACTACAGAGTCTGAAATAGCGGTGTTTTCATAGTAAACAGGAGCAACAACATGGATCGTTTTCCTCTGCTTATACCGCACTCCGACGAACCTGCGGGCTGGCTTGACGTTCATAATCCCTATGACCTGTCTGTTATTGCTCAGGTTGCCACCAGCGACAGCGGACACATAGAGCAGGCTCTGACTTCTGCTCACAGTTTGTTTTCAGACAGAGATCGCTGGCTACCTCTGGATCAACGCATAGATATTTTCAGTAAGGTCATTCATCTTGTTTCCAAACAGAAAGAAGAGCTTGCACAGCTGGCCGCTTCTGAAGGCGGCAAACCTCTCCAGGATTCCAGAGTAGAGATCAGTCGAGCCATTGAAGGGCTGAAACTCTGCATTGACTGCATGAGGACAGATAATGGTTCGATGCCCGCCGTTCACAGCACTGCAGCTACCAGGCAACACTTGGCTTTTACCACATTAGAGCCCATTGGTGTGGTCGTGGCCGTCAGTGCTTTCAATCATCCGTTCAATCTGATTATTCACCAGGTGGGCCCTGCTCTCGCTGCTGGCTGCCCTGTTATTGTCAAACCCTCAGCAGATACACCTCTTTCCTGTCTGAAACTGGCCGGAATTTTCCATCAGGCCGGACTGCCCGAAGAATGGTTGCAGGTGGCTATTACAGAAAGTACGCCTGTAGCAGAGCATCTGGTAACAGCCCAAAGGGTCAGTTTTTTTTCATTTATTGGCAGTGCCAGGGTAGGATGGATGCTCCGCTCAAAACTGGCACCCGGTACTCGATGCGCCTTGGAACATGGCGGCGCTGCTCCGGTCATCATCGCTGAAGATGCGGATCTTGATCAAACCATTCCTTTGCTGGCTAAAGGCGCTTTCTACCATGCCGGTCAGGTGTGTGTTTCAACCCAGCGAGTGTATGTCCATAAGAATCTCAGCAGAGCTTTTCTGAAAGGTTTTTCTCAAACTGCCAACAAGTTGGTCGTTGGCGACCCGGCTGATGAAAAAACGGAAGTTGGCCCACTCATTCGCCCAACCGAAGCAACCCGAATCATTGACTGGGTGAACGAAGCCAGAGGACAGGGAGCAACCGTCGTCTGTGGTGGTCAGAAAATTCGCCAAACCTGTATTTCTCCCACCATTCTGTTTAATCCTCCTGAAACCAGTAAAGTCAGCCAGAGTGAAATTTTTGGCCCTGTTGTCTGTGTCTATGAATTCAGCGATATGGATGAAGCCATTGCTCGAGCTAACAATCTGCCACTGGCCTTTCAGGCAGCAATATTCTCAAAAGATCAGGATACTATTCTAAGAGCCTATAAGCGCCTGAACGCTTCTGCCGTTATGGTCAATCAACACACTGCTTTCAGAACAGACAACATGCCCTTTGCAGGCTTGAAAGAGTCAGGGTTGGGCGTCGGCGGTATTCATCATACCTTCAGGGATATGCAGATTGAAAAGATGCTGGTGATGCACAGTCAAGAGCTATAAGGCTGTAACTCAGTCTTGCTCAGAGAAGTCATCACCATCAAAGAACACGTAGGAGAATTCAACTTTGTCCGTCGAAGGAAAGTTTAATTTGGTTTCAACAAAACGGGCATAGCCCCTCGCTTTTTCACTGTTTTTGCGAATAGTGCCCAGCATGGGGTCAATGATGATGGCGTCCGGGTGATCCCGCATATCACCGTCATAATCCTCATCAATGGGAATTAGAAGAAGGGCGATATGGTTCCCTTCAAAGATTTCCTCATCCTTATCATTAAGTGGCTTCTTGCCACTGAACTCCATATTCATCATAGCCAGTCGGGCCGGAACCATTTTTTCGGCCAGTTTAGGTAATAAATACATCGCTGCCACATGAGAAAGATCTCCACACTTGGCCAGTTTTTCCTTGCTGACTATATAGGAAACCAATTGTGAATAAAGATGGTTTCTCTGATTGTCCGTCAATGGGGTTTTTTCATCGTTATAAGCAACATGAAAACAGAGATTCAAAATAGGGTTAAGGTTGTATATATACTTTCTGTCATCGTCTGTTGTCACGTTGAAAGGAAGCGAGTATGGCCATCTTATGTCTCTTGAATGGGTCGGCTCTTTGATACCCATCACTTTTATCTGCTCAATGGTTTTCCTCCCCAACTTCACCATATCCTTTTCAACCCACTCCCCGCTTTTTGCGGCCGGTTTATAGGCCCGGTGAGTGAGGGTTTCCTCCATCATTTCTTCATAGGCGGCAAGAAACTCGCCCTTTGCTGACAGGTTCTTATCAATATCATTCAGCATATAAGTCAGGAATTCTGTAGGCTGTTCCCTTTCTGCAGAATACTCTTTTCTGATTTTGGGATAATAGTTTCTCAGCTCTGCAGGCAGCGAACCATCTTCACTGGAAGCCGGACTGTAGTAATCCATCAGATCGTCATCTTCCGATTCTTCCAGATCAGACAGACTGGGGGGGATATCCATAAGAACGGAGGGATGACGAGAGCGCATACCTGTAAAAGAGTCTGAACGACTCCGCTTCCTGACGGCAGCGTCCTCTACTGAAACCCTTCGCTGTTTTACCGGGGGCGTATTTCCTGACATGGAACGTTTTCTGGGCAACACCGGCTCAACAGAAGCGTCGGACTCTTTCTCCTTCGAATGCTCAATAGAAGGCTTGTGCTCTCCAACGCCACTCCCCTTGGGTGGTATAGGTGATGACATAATGTCCTCTGCACTTATCTATTTTATTGCTGTATAGCCATGGTCAGGACTGCCGATACAAGCCCACCTTCAGTCAATCAAAATACGTATAATTGAAATCCAGAAAATCAGATTTGGGATAACCTAATTTGGCTTCCACGGTTCTAATGTAATGGTTATCCGTTTCACTGGCTTTGAAGCGAAGCTGAAACATGGGATCAATAATCACCGCTTCTGGTGCAACCAATGGGTTTTCATCACTGCTGCTAGCCAGTGGGTGTATAACCAGGGCAATATGGTTACCCATCAAATAGGTTTCATCTTTCTTGCTTTTGTCTTTCTCAAGGCCCTGATAAAACTCTTTTTCCACCTGACCGCCTGCTCCGAAGTCCGGTTCATAGTCCGAGCCATTATCACTATCTGGCTCTTGATCGACCCATACATGACAATCAATGTTCATCATGGCCAACCTAACCGGCAGGCCCTCTCTGGCCAACCTAACCGGCAGGCCCTCTCTGGCCAATTTAGGTAATAAAAAGTCGGTAGCCACATGGGAAAAATCACCGCACTTGGCCAACTGCATATTTTTAATCACACAGGAGATCAGCTGACAGTAAAGATGGTTCTGCTGCTCTTCAGTCAGGGGCGTCTTTTCTTCGTGATAGGCAATATGGAAACAGAGATTAAGAAGGGGATTTATCTCATGCATATACTTGCGGTCAGACTCTGTCAGCTCGGTTGCAGGTATATCATCAGGCCAGCGATTATCACGGGCATGTGTCGGCTCTTCTATTTGCAGGGCGCTTATATGCTCAAATAATTCCTCGGAGAGTTCTTCTATCCTCTCTAATGGAAAACTGAGTGACGATGGTTCCTGGATTTTATCGGTATGAGTCAGGGTTGACTCAACCATTCTCTGATAGACCTGCTCCATGTCGGCTGAACTGCCCATACTTGTGCCTAGATCAGTCAGAAAAAACTTTAATGCATCGGAGGGAGGTACAAAGACATCCGTAAAATCCTGAATCTCGAGCTCTTCTT
This sequence comes from Endozoicomonas sp., assembly GCF_051008435.1. GTDB lineage: Bacteria > Pseudomonadota > Gammaproteobacteria > Pseudomonadales > Endozoicomonadaceae > Endozoicomonas_A. The sequence goes on from NZ_JBPCXO010000520.1 coordinate 5,861, forward strand.
TAGAACCAAGTTGGCTGGATTCCCGAGCTTCCGCATCATAACCTGAATCATTGCTGTCACTGTGGATCTCATAGTCCAGACTGTCCTCATTGCTTCGGAATGGTGAGAGTGAACTGGAGAGTGATGAGATACCGCTTGAGATGCCACTATCAGCATCATTTTCTTGAGACTGTTTTAGCTTTTTCAGCCCCGAAGGGGCCAGTGCAGAGGCCTCCCTTTCTTCCACTCTTGTTTCCTGAAAGTCTGGTCTTCTACGTTTTCTGGGGATTTCAGGTGCACGGACATCCTCCACCTGTTTTTTGTCTGATGGAGTAGAAGTCGTGATCGGGCTTCCCGTATTTTTTCCTGAGCCTGATGGGGGTACCGAAGAAGATGACATATCCTCAGCCTCTGAGTCGATCTGTTTGTGAGGAACCAGCAGGATAGATTTATAAAACTGCCAGCTTCTAGATTAGATCGGCTTTACTCAGAAAAGCTGAGCATATCTCATGAATCATCAGCCTGTTCCTGCTCCATTTCTTCGGACGGGTCCTGCTCGGGTTGAGGCTGAACCTCTGGCTGGGAAGTTGGGTGAGGATCAAAGTCTTCACTGAAATTCGGAAGGGCGTTTGCAGTAATGGTATCAAGAGCCATCAAATCAAAACCCGCCAGAAGCGGATCTGGCTGGAATGCTCCGGGAGTCTCTAACACGATCAAAAGAGCTTCTCTTAAATTCCGAGGAATAGTAAAAAGCATCAATCCCCCCACATCCTGCCAGACGTACTGGAAGAAATCAGTTTCTATATTATGGTTAGCATCGATAGTCCTCATCCAACCCAAAAGAAGAGCTCGCATCGTTTCATCATCAGCCAGCAATGCCAGAGTAAAGAACAAGGAGACCACATAGCTATGGTCACTCACAGGCACATAGTGATAGAAAATACCGGCATTAGGATCAGGTTCCACTTCATCTTCTTCTTCGTCCTCAGCGGGTGGGAGATGACCTCTGATGGCCGTTAAATAGCGCGCCAACTCTGCAGTAACAGCCGTGCCCGCATGCCTCAGAGCTTCGGGTATTTCAATGCCTGAAGGCTGAACCCCAGCCCATTCCTGCCGATTGGGAAAGTCAGCAAATATTCTGAGCCACTGCAAATCTTCAAAATGCAGCCACTGTTCAATTAACTCTTCTGACAACAACCAGTGGTTCCGATGAAGGGCTATGTACTGAAGCAGATCGATCAGTATCCTCTGATATCTGGCCAGTAGTGCTGAATGCTCATGATCAGGAGGCAACCTCATGACCTGAAGATAACGTATCATTCTGACCAGATATTGAGACTCTTTGCTGTACTTGAGCCTATCCCTTATAGCTCTTGCTAATTCTTCACCTGTCTGCGGAGGCTCCGCCATCCCGGAGTTTCTCAGATCGATAAGAACATTCCCCCAGTTGCTGAGGGCATTGGCCATCACCCGGCTAAACTTCCCGACTCTTGCTTCAAAATGAGCCAGATCGCTTTTCTGTCCACCTTTCTTCTCTACTCGACTATTGATCGCCTTTTTTTCATCAGCCTCTTCTCTAAAATCCAGAGTCCGGTTTTTCTTCTTCTCCCCGGTAGCCCCTTCCTGCTGTTCGCTTTGAGAACTGGGAGGTGGTCCAGCCTGCGAAGAAGGACCTGGCTGGTCTGACTCAACTTTTTTGCGCTTACTGTCAGATTCCTCTTTTTTCTCATCTTTCTTCTCAGGAGGCCTCTTGGGATTACGTTTATTATCACCCTTATTACCGGCGGCTGCTTTAACAGGGGCTTCATAACGCTCTATCCAAGTCAGAATTCGTTCAAGCGCGACCTCTTGAATTCTGCGCAACCACCTCAAATACATTTGATACAGTTCTTCTTTGGTCAGGTATACAAGACTTCCTCCATTATTCCAGAGAAAGTACTGCTGACCATGAAACGTGCTAGAAACAATGCCTTCCATCTTCATATAGAGAAGAAACAACATCTTATCTGCATCATTATCAAGATCAGGTTCAGGCTGAGATGGATAATGCTCTGAGTTAAACTCATGCCTTAACCAGATCAAATCAGCAGTTACGGGAGCATGCCTTGCTCTGTTGGGTAAAAGAGATTCACTGCTTTCAGACTTTAATCTCATATCTCGATTGGGTTCTGGCCATACAGCAGGAGGGCCAGACTTTGACGTTAGATCAATTTTTTCAGGCAGTCCCGGAAATAAAGATGAACTCCACTTTTTCTTTAGTCTTTCCACTTCATTAGACATTGGAAAAAGCGGCTCTTCTCTAATTCGAAAAGGCGTAAATAATCCATCCCCCACCGCGGGCATGAAAGAATTTATCGGGGGAACACCCGGAGCGACTGAAGCATAATGACCAGTTTCCGAAAATAAGAAAGATGAAATAACCTGAGGCTGAGCTTCAACCAATTGGGTGAGTAATAGTCCTGATATAATTTTAAGTACGAAAGAGCTGGTCCGTTTCATGCAAAACCTGATGACTTACTTTTTATTAAACTATAAAAGCCATCAAGCATAGAATAAGACAGACCTCTTTCAAGAAAGTCAGCCTTTTTTTGGACATTTAATCAATAGAACGAAAGAACAGAGTGTTAGCATCAATGAGTATTCAGTTTACTCATTTCAAAGTGGAACAATAAGACCAAATCAGAAACTATTCGACACTTTCTCAGGGGCTAATCACTATGATTGTCTCTTGCAGCTCAAAGCCATGATTCTGACCAAACATAATGGTTTCTGGTATTCGGATACCTTGTTGAGAATATAAGTCCTATTCCAGACAGTGTGCTTATCTTGCTTTATTGTCTTTGTGAGGTGGAATTCTTATTTGCACATAAAGCGCAGAAGCCCTGCCTTCAAACTTCATTACCACCCCGGTGTCTTCCATCGGGCAATAAGACTTAAACCAATAAATACCGTTAACCGTCATTTCATCTTCAGAAGGAATTCTGGCGCTTCCCTGTCATCGCAGTTTCCATAGCACTCCCGATCAATCATCTATATCTCACTGTGACGGGAGCTGATTTTTGGACGAAAGCACAAACCCGCTCTGTCGGAGTTGATCACCCTGATAACGAGACGATGGGGGATGCCTCTACTTCGACTCCACCTTCCCAACCTGCTTTCGCTAACATTGTCACCAGTGCACAGGAAACCTGAACGGCTGCTTCATGTTACAACCCCGATATCTGAGTTAAGTCTTTTAATCGGGGTTTATAATAAAACAGCCCTTTCAAAGGGATCTATTGCATCTTAAACTCGAAAGAAAACCGCCTTAAAGGCTTTAGCATTCACTGCTATGGGCATGCCAGATTTTCCAGCCCTCTTCTGTTTTTTCCAGACAGTAAGTGACTATCATTCGGTTTTTTTTCTCTACTTCGGGGTTGTCTTGCTCATGCCCTTCTAGCTGCCAGAAGACAGCACAGCTGGCCAGCTTTTCATCACACCGAATCATGGCCAGCTCATAGTCTGCGCGATTGATGGTCCAGATGCTAAACATCATACTGAACCAACCCCTGATCTCATTTCGCCCCTTGAGGCTTCCTCCTCCCTGATCCCAAAACAACGAAGCATCCATATGGTTCGTCATGATGCCCTGGACATCCTGTTGCTCAAAACAGGCTTTGTGACCTTCGAAGAAGGCTTCTATCTCTTGTACAGCCATGGAAAAAACCTTGTAACTTCAGGAAATCTCTATGGAAAGTAGTCTATTTCGAATCCATTGAACTCACAATGAAAGATTCGGATTTGAATATAGACATTAGTCCTAAATTGCTTTCCTTTCCGCTCTCCCCTGTCTAGCCTGATTTTATCGCAAAGAAGTTGGAGGGGGAGTTATTATGTATGGATCACAGGGGTATCAGCCGCACTATCAGGGAAGACAATACTTCCATCAGGAGCACGCTCCTCAGGGCAAGCACGGTCGAAGACGTGGAAAGAAAAAGCATGACCAATACTCACCTCACAATGGTCCACAACATCATGGTAGAAGCACCAAAGTGGCTCAACCTGGTGGGTACATCCAGAATCCAAAAGTCCCAAAGACAAGTACGTCCACGGGAGCAGTCTTATCATCAACAGAGTGCTCCGAGGACTGCCAAAAAGGGATCTCTCAACTTTCAAGGTGGTCTACACCCACAGGATCAAGCATTACTCCAACGCGAAATGTATCAACAAAGGTTGGCAGACAATGAACGTGACCCTCTTTCGTTGATCACTGGCTCTAGAGCATTACAACCTGAGCGGATGACAAAGCCAGAACATAAATTACCGTCCCCTGCACTAAGCAAAGAAAATGATATCCCCTGGGACCAAGTCAAGTATCCGTTTAACGATGAAGAGCTGACTCTGCCTGAAATAGAACAACGATTAAAAGACAACGTAGAAGGCAAGGGTAAAACCTTTCATCAAAAAGTTTCGGACAGTGTGTCCAAGCTCTATGAATACCGTCAGAAACATGCGGGAGTGGGTGAAATCAAAGTAAACTTCTCGCTGCCTGAAGGCATTCAGTCCCATCCGAAAGAGAAACTTCGTGAAGGCGCCACTTATTCCGTGCGTGTACTCGAAGGAGAAACCAGAGTTGTGGACTGGGGCGCAGAGCCCGCCAACTTGGGTACCATTAACTCCCTGCCTCGACTGCTTCTGGCGCCCTTGAAGGAGTTAAAGGACATGGGTGAAGCCGCTCCTGACTCTGTGAAAGAACTGTTGGGGACAAAAATTCGGGGGATCCCTCTCAAGCACTGGGGGAGTTATAGCGGGCTTCAGCAGAAATGCACTGAGAAGTTCGAAAACTTCAAGAAGAAAGCGGAACCAGAACTCAGGGCTAACCTGGAAAGAATGCTCGAAGATCCACAGTTTTATGAGACCGAACAGAGAAAGTTTATTACTGCGGTCATGGAAGATATTTCACAGAGCTTTGTAGACAACGACGTAGATTTAGAAGATTTGCTGGAAGAATTCGACCTGGAATATCTTGATACAAGTACTGAGTTTCTGCTCAACAAATCTTACAATATGGCGCTGACCAAGCAAGGATGGACACTGGGTAAAACCCTTGATCAGTTGATCGAACTTTTGGAGAAGGCCAATAGTCTCATCGCAGACCATAACCATGACTCTGGTTTCTCCTCATCGTCGGGTACTGACACCGATTCGTCCAGTGATTCAGAAGGAAAAGCCTGATAGAAGTAAGGGGTTGGCCATTCAGCCCCTTGTTTTACTCTCAAAGTTAACAATTTACGGATTTTCCGGTAAATTCTGCGTACTCAGAAACAGACCGCTTTCTGACCTGTCTATAGCTCCGGTATTGAATGAAAGCCAAAAACAGACGACTTGCCCTCCAGGATATTGCTGATCAGGTGGGCGTGACAAAAATGACCGTCAGCCGTTACCTGAGAGCGCCCGATCAGGTATCTAAATCAACCGGCGAAAAAATCCAGAAGGTCATTGATGAAGTAGGTTATGTCTCCAGCCGTGTTCCAGATATTCTGTCCAACGCCACCAGCAAGGCCATAGGCATTGTCATCCCCTCTCTTTCTAACCAGGTTTTTTCTGCGGTTGTTCAGGGCATTGAGAGCATTACAGAACCGGCGGGTTACCAGACCATGATTGCTCACTATGGTTATGACAAAGAAGTGGAAGAAAAGCGGATTGAATCCATGTTGTCCTACCATGTTGATGGACTGATTCTCTCCGAATGTGATCACACCGAAAAGTCTCTTCGGATGATTGCTAATGCTGGAATACCGGTAGTGGAAGTGATGGATTCGAGTCTTCCTCCAATAGACCTGTCAGTGGGCCTGAACCACCAGGCAGCTAGTGAAGCCATGTTGAGAATGATGATCGACAAGGGCAAAAGCAAGGTTGCTTTCTTTGCTGCGCGAATGGACGTCAGAGTACGTCAGCGTCTGGCTGGGTATCAGTCAGTAATGAGAGAACTGGGAGCAGAGCCTGTTGTTCTGTCTACAGAAGAACATTCCTCATTTACCCTGGGTAAAGAGCTAATGACCCAGGCGCTCAGCGAATATCCGACACTGGATGGAGTCTTCTGCTGCAACGATGACTTGGGAATTGGTGCCATTCTTGAATGTCAGCGACGCAATATCCCCATCCCGGATCAGATCGCTATTGCCGGATTCAACGCTCTGGATATTGGTACAGCCATTCACCCTAATCTCGCCAGCGTTTCAACACCCCGTAAAAGTATCGGTGAGACCGCTGCACAAATGCTTCTGGATAAGCTGGCCGGAAAAGCCATTGAAAAAGAGGTCGTCGATCTTGGTTTTTCGATTTTTAAAGGCGATAGTATCTAAAGGCGGCATTGAGCCTGATTGTCAGTCAGGCTCTTCTGAGAATTATGCAGTCTGTTGACCTTTAGACAATGCAATAGCTTCTGCAGACAGCTGTGTAATAGCCTGCCAGTTCCCCGCCTTTACCAGATCAGCTGGCAACATCCAGGAACCACCAATCGTAGCCACACAGTTCAGGGCGAGGTAGTCATTCATATTCGCAGGACTGATGCCACCGGTTGGACAGAAACGAACCTGTGGCAGAGGCGCAGAAATCGCTTTCAGGGCTTTAACCCCACCATTCACTTCTGCCGGGAAAAACTTGAGATGATCGTACCCATGTGCAAGAGCTGTCATCACTTCTGAAGGCGTTGCACAACCGGGAATCAGTGGCGCCACACCTTTGCTGGCATGCTCAAGTAAACCCGTTGTTATTCCTGGCGAAATAACAAACTTGACGCCAGCAGCCACAGCCGCATCATACTGTGCTTCGTTGATCACAGTGCCCGCTCCTACCATAGCCTCTGGCATAGCCGTACTGATCGTTCGAATCGCTTCCAGAGCCGCATTCGTTCTCAAAGTGATCTCAAAAACATTGATGCCCCCCTGACTCAGGGCCTGAGCCATAGGGAGTGCCTCTTCAACCTTATTGATGACCATCACAGGTACTACAGGTGAAGCGGCAAATACGAGGGAAGGTTCAATAGCCCAATGACTCATTGGTCGTCTCCTGGAAATAAAATAGATGCTCCCTGCTCAGCGCTGGAAATCAGCTGGCGGAAACCATTGAATAATTCGCGACCACACCCAAAATGTTCAGAGGATAGATCAGGATTACTGCCACTTCGATCAGAAAGCACTGCATCCACAGAGAGAGTACCGGTCCTGGCATCAACTGTAATCAGATCACCCTTCTCGATGAATGCCAATGCCCCCCCTTTAGCAGCCTCTGGCGTGACATGAATCGCTGCCGGGATCTTGCCGGACGCACCGGATAAACGACCATCAGTCACCAATGCCACTTTATGGCCTGCCTTCTGAAGGTTACCCAGAATAGGCATCAGCATATGCAACTCAGGCATACCATTCGCTCCAGGGCCATTAAAGCGAACGACAATGATAGCATCTTTGTTCAGCTGTCCCTGTTGGTAAGCTTCAGCAACATCATACTGGGAATTAAATACTTCCGCTGGCGCACGGGTTACCCAGTGTTCTTCAGCCACAGCACTGACCTTGATGACTGCACGCCCCAGATTGCCACTTAGCACTTTCAAACCACCGGTTCTGGCAAATGTCTGGTCAGGTGACACAATCACTTCAGGATCTTTGGAGACACCGCCTTCTTGCCAGATCACTTTTCCATCCACCAAAGCAGGTGACTGAAGGTAATTCTCCATGGTGCCATAACAGGGGACGGCATCCATATTCAGCAAACCGCGATGAGCCAGCTCTGACAATAATACCGGCACACCTCCGGCTTGCTGGAATTGATTAATATCAGCCTTGCCATTCGGGTAGACACGAGTCAGCAGAGGCACAGCCTGGGAAAGGTCTTCAAAATCATCCCATGTCAGCACCAGGCCTGCCGCCCTGGCCACAGCAATCATGTGAATGGAATGGTTGGTACTGCCACCGGATGCCAGAAGAGCCACTAATCCATTAACCAGACTGCGCTCATCCACAACCTGCCAAAGTGGTCTGTAGGCCGGAGCATCAGGAATCTGGGAAGCAATAGATGTGGATGCTTCAGCAATAAGAGCATCGCGAAGATCACTCCCCGGTGGAATAAATGCCGATCCGGGAAGCATGAGCCCCATGGATTCAAAAACCAGCTGGTTGGTATTGGCGGTACCGTAAAAAGTGCAGGTCCCTGGAGAATGGTAGGCACTGCACTCCATTTTCTGCAGCGCTTCCTGCCCGACTTCTCCTGCCACATATTGCTGACGAACCTTGACCTTTTCATCATTGGTAATGCCCGTTGGCATAGGTCCGGAAGGCACAAAAGCCGTTGGCAAGTGGCCAAACGACAACGCACCTATAAGCTGGCCAGGTGCAATTTTATCGCAAACACCCAGCAATAGCGTGGCATCAAAGGTATTGTGACTTAAGCTGACGGCAACACTCTGGGCAATAACGTCTCTCGAGTAGAGAGACAGATCCATGCCCGGTTGCCCCTGAGTCACGCCATCACACATGGCAGGAACACCCCCTGCCATCTGAGCACTGTGCCCCATTGAGTTCAGTGCCTGCTTGATCCTGCCCGGGTACTCTCGATAAGGCTCATGAGCACTTAACATATCGTTGTAGGCTGAAACGATCGCCACATTGGCTGAGGTAAAGTTTAGAATTCGATCTTTCTGTTCACTGCCACAAGCAGCTACAGCATGGGCCAGGTTGCCACAACTCAGAGACTTCCTGACTTTGCCGTTACTGGCCTGTTGTTCCATCCTGTGAATGTAATCCTGACGGATATCCCGGCTGCGCTCGGCAATTCTCCGGGTTACATTTTCTATCACCAGATTCATGCGGCGACTCCTCCACAAAGATCAGATACGGCTCGGGAACAAGAGGAAACAACCTGGTCAAAACTACCAGCGATATCGATACGAACGACACCTGTTTCATTTTGTTCCGGAGCCTCCAGGGTACTGAACTGACTCTGAAGCATTGTCTCACGCATAAAGTGTCCCTTACGGGCTTTCATACGCTCAAGAATGAGATCATAGCTACCATCCATATGCAGAAAGTAAACCTCATTGTTACCTTCTCGAATAGTATCCCGATACTTCAGTTTCAAAGCCGAACAAACAACCACCGCAACTTCGTTCTTGGCCTCTACACTGTAGGCAACATCCCGAATACGCTCGAGCCAGGGCTGTCGGTCTTCGTCGTTTAATGGCGAGCCACCAGCCATTTTTTCAATATTATATCTTGGATGCAGATCGTCACCGTCTATGAACTTGGCACCCATCTGATGACTCAGTGCTTCACCGACTGTGGACTTGCCGGAGCCACAAACTCCCATTACTACGAAAACCTTACCAGCCATTATTTGATCTCAATCAATAATTACCAAAAAAATCAGAAAATTAACTTCTTCACATAAAATGTTATCGGTAACATGTTACCGGTAACAGCGCACCATGAAAAGTAATTAATACATTCGAGAATTACAGCCAATGTCCGATTTGTCTCTGATCTTTACTGCAGCAGGATCCATCATCCTGCTGCTATTTCTGGTGATGAAAGCCAGACTTCACGCAGTCGTGTCCCTGATTCTTGTCTCCATGATTGCCGGTATTGCTACTGGCATGAACCCGAGCGATATTGCCGCTACGATCCAGAAAGGGATGGGCGGCACACTGGGCTTTGTAGCCGTGGTGGTGGCACTCGGTGCCATGTTCGGTAAAGTCATGGAAACGACAGGAGCCTTGGACCGCATAGCCCAGACATTACTGAATCGCTTTGGTTCAGAGCGCGCTAACTGGGCCATCACTATCACCGGCTTTATCTGTGCCCTGCCCCTGTTCTTTGACGTTGCAGTGGTGCTTCTGATCGGTGTGGTTTTTGCCATTGTCCGTAAAAGTAAGGACAGTGTCGTTAAAATGGGTATTGCACTGCTGGCGGGTATTGCAACCTGTCAGGCATTCCTGATCCCGGCCCCAGGCCCTATTCTGGTTGCCTCTCAACTGGGTGCAGACTATGGCTATATGATTCTGATCGGTCTGACTGCCTCTATTCCTGCAATGATTCTGGCGGGCCCCATGTTCGGCTCATTCATCAGCAAAATTGTTGATGTACCTCTGCCTGCACATGCCAAAGCCAATGAAGAGTTCAAAGACCGGGGGGGCGAGCTGCCTTCTTTTGGTCTGGCATTCGGTCTGATTATTTTACCCTTGCTGATGATTGGTCTGCAGACCATCGGAGCCCGTTTTGTAGCGGAAGGTTCTACCCTGCACGGCTGGCTGACCTTTATTGGTCACCCTTTCACTGCCATCATGGTGGCCTGTCTGGCTGCTTGCTACCTTCTGGGCATCAAGCGCGGCTATGACAAAGATGAAGTGATGAATATTTGTGGCTCTGCTTTGCAACCTGCTGGTGTCATCATTCTGGTAACCGGTGCAGGCGGTGTCTTCAAACAGGTTCTGGTGGATTCCGGTGTGGGTCAGGCTTTGGGGAATATGTTGGCAGGCAGTGGGTTACCTATCGTAGCCCTGGCTTTCATCCTGGCGGCTGCCGTTCGCGTTATTCAGGGTTCTGCCACTGTTGCCATGCTGACAGCCTGTGGCCTGATAATTCCTATTCTGGAACCTCTTAACCTGTCAGGTGCTCACCTGGCTGCAATTACCGTTGCCATTGGTGGTGGTTCTATTGTTCTTTCCCACGTAAACGACTCCGGATTTTGGCTGGCTAACCGTTATCTGGGACTGAGTGAGAAACAGACGTTACAAACCTGGACCGTCATGGAAACTATTATCGGCACCACCGGTGCCCTGGTAGCCATGGGCTTCTCTCTGTTCCTCTAGGAGCCTGTCGGACTTAAGACTATTTCGGCCTAAATTCCAGAAAGAACGGCCCAATTATTCGATGAATTCGATTAAATAGGTCAACTATTCTCACGAATCCATCGAAGCTGTCTAGGAGCCTGTCGGA
>NZ_JBPCXO010000521.1:0-44716 GCF_051008435.1 Endozoicomonas sp.
CAGCTTTCCAGCTTTCCAGCTTTCCAGCTTTCCAGCTTTCCAGCTTTCCAGCTTTCCAGCTTTCCAGCTTTCCAGCTTTCCAGCTTTCCAGCTTTCCAGCTTTCCAGCTTTCCAGCTTTCCAGCATAGAGAATCACTTCACCAAAGCAGGCTGATATTTCTTATACCAGGCTTTACGCTCTTCCAGGTCTTTTGCTGCCTCTACTTTTTCTTCAGGTGTCAGTAAGTCTTTGACTGGCAGGCTCATTAAATGACTGAACATGTGTGTCTTCCAGTCGAAAGAGGTGCCAGTTTTTTACGAGCAGACAGTCCAGAACACCTTTGGTAACAATCTGCTGATCGGATCGTCCCATATTTTTGGACATCTGATATCCCTTTGCATGTGACTGGATGTAGTTCAAATAAAAGGTATGACACTGATTAAAGTCATGCTTGAAAGAATGTTTGGGAGCCGGAGTATTTTTATTGGAAAGTAAACACCAGCATACATGTATTGGGCACCCTTACGATTTGATTTGTAAAACGGCTCGAACGACGCAGGGGATGCATCTGTTTTGGCACTCACTTGAGAACTTTGTGAGGCATAAACGGATGCTAATAAAATCAACGAAAGGAATGTCAGGGCTCTCTTCATCATTATTGTACGTCTCAATTTGAAATCATTGTTTTCATGCTTATCCAGAAGAATGTTTAGTAGCCGGATTCCAGTGGCACTATTGTTGCTCTTGTGGAGTCAGGATAGATGGAGATATCAATTCTTCCAGTGAGACAAGGCTATGAGGCAGGAGACGGTGCGAAGAGAGTCAAGGGCCCGTAAGGCCCTGAATACAGAAAAAGCTGATAGAGACGCTTAATTAAGTCTCAGACAGTCTCTCTTTCTTTTGAAGCTTATGAGCTTCGTCCGATAGACCAAATTGCCAGTAGCTACTGATGTATCGAGATGAGCGGGGAGCCAGTGATTCACTATTAACCCAGCTTCTGATTTCCAGTACGGCATTGAGCTCGCTGGCGGCCCAGATATAGGGATTGCCGGGTAGACGGGGTAATCCAGCCAGTGTTTCCTTCAATAGATCTTTCTGCTTGCCTGGATGAGGGTTTATGACCCAGATGATATCAATCGCTTTGGGTAGTGAAGCATCATCCAGTGCAAGGGATTGCTGGTCGTCCTGATGAGGGATCTCCAGAATCACATAGCCTTTGGCATTGGCAGGCAGAATCTCTATGTTGGCACGAATAGCCGGCAGAGCAGTCAGGTCTCCAGTCAGAACAAACCAGTCAGCCTCCTGGTTAACCAGTTTGGTAGGCCCGGGTCCATGCACAGAAATAGAGTCGCCAATTCTGACGCTTTCGAGCCAGCGAGATGCAGGTCCCTGATCATTGCCGCCAGGATGCACAGCAAAATCAATGATCAATTGATGTGCTGTCTGATCGCAGGAAACCACGCTATAACTTCTCAGCAATGGTTTTTTGGGCATGTCTGGGTTATCAAAAGCCAGTTTAACGTAAGCGCTGGCTTGATCAGGAGGAAAGTCAGAGAGAGATTCTCCTGTCAGGATCACCCGCTTCATATGAGGACTCAGTAATTCAATACTCTGGACAGATAACTCTCTTGCCGGTGCTCTTGCCATATAAATACTCAATTGATTTTAAGATTCTAATTGAGAATCATTATCATCTCTGTTTGAGTCAATTTCAATAAATATGTGTCTTAACTGCAGCGTCGTCACGCCGTCAGGATGATGAGGGTCGCAGCGCCACTGTCTGGACCACCATAATTCGGTTCTCCTTGAGGTTTTTCAGCTGGTTGGCGGCCATTTCAGAAAAGCGATCACCCAGAAGCAGATGGTATCCCAGTTGAGGACGGCCTTCTTCCTGGATTCTTACCAAGACATTTTCAAACCATTCGAGTGACTGATCTGAGCAATCTTTCCAGGAGTAGACTCTGAATCCCGCATGTTCGAGCAGAGTGTGAAGCTTTCCTCCAGTTACCAGAAAACTCTGTGTCGGCGACATCGCCCAGGGGACAGGGTAGTGAAGTTCTTTGTCGGCGTTTGAAAGGATATCGTAGAGAGCCAGATAGCCTCCTGGTTTCAAGACTCTATAGGCTTCCTTCAGCATCTGTCCTTTGTCATTGATATTCATTGAAGCATGCTGGGTCCAGACCACATCAAAGCTGTTGTCTTCAAAAGGCAGGTCCAGAGCATCGCCATGGAAATAGGAGACCTGCTTTTCCAGATCGGTCAGAGCAGTCAGGGAGCGGGCTACCGAACAATACTCTTCTGTCAGATCAATGCCTTGAACGAAGCAGCCAAACCTTGCAGCCAAATGACGTGAAGCTCCTCCGATCCCACAGCCAATATCCAGTACTTTAGTGCCCGGCATTAATGTGATTTCTTCTGCCAGTTCATTGGTCGCCATCCGACCTCTTAAATGAAACTCATCAATAGCCGAAAGGTCTTCCGGCTTCAGTTTCTTGAGATTTTTGCCTGATTGATCAAGGGCTTGCAGAATGGTTTCTTCCAAAGCCCCGTGGCTGTAGTGATCAGCGACTTCTTGCATTGTTACTCTCCACTTGAAATTGAGCCTGTAACCGTTGGAATCTGTGCTTAACTTCTGACCTGGGAGTCTCACGGAATTGAGACCATTTCAGCCTTAAATCCAGAAAGAGCAGGTAGTTCAGCCATGAGCGTGCTGAAGACAGTCTCGTTGAATTTACTTAAATAGGTGAACTATTCGCGTAAATTCAACGAAAAAACTGACCTGCGTTACTGAATTTCATGCATGAAAGCTCAAGTCAGACAGGCTGTTAGAAGAAAAAACATAAAGATCCGCAAATATAGGGATTGATAATTTGTCAGTTCCTGAAAAAATAGCCGGATTTTTTTCTAGAGGTTAAACAATTGATCACCCAAGATTTGTTCCTGAAGGCTCTTAACAATAATAAAGCTGTTCGTCCTCAAGATATGGAACTGCTGACAGTATGGTTTACTCTGTCCGGACGTGCTGCCAGTGCTGAGCAGGTGGTTGCGGTTACGGGAGCCAAGCGTGCTTCTCTGATTATCAATAACCTGGGCAAGCGCATTGCTGCTTTCCTGGAAGTTGATGCAGGTACTGGTGCTTCTGTTGTTGCTCTGGATGACAAAAACGAAGCTGGGGAAGCAGTATGGGTTATGCGCGAAGAGCTGTCTCAGGCTCTGGTTGCTCATGGTTCAGTCACGGCTGAAACAGCTCAGAAAGTGTCTGCTCCTGTTGCTGAAGTTGAGCCTGTAAAAGCAGAAGTGCCTGTTAAGACCGAGGCGAAAGAAGCGGCAGTAGTATCCAAGCCAAAAGTCGCTGTTGACGTTGAAGTGGTTAATAGCCCACTGGCTGAAGCTCTGGTTGAGTTTGATGCTCAGTCTATTCGTAAAGCCTACCCTAACACCCCAGCGGACCAGCGCTTGCTGAAGCCCGCTATGGTGAATGCTCTGGTGGCAAAACGCCCATCGAATGCCCGTGCATACCAGCGTCAGATCCCTGCTGAGCTGCGTAAGAGCGTCAGTACCCAGGAAGTAAAAATATTCCTGAACAAAGTGCTGGGTATTCTGAAAGCTCACTGATAGGCATCATAAAGGATTGCAATTAGCCTAGAGCCCGAATTGAATGAAACAGGGAAGGGGGAAACCGTTACCAGCAGTCGGTTTATGCTCTTTGGTTTCTTTACAGGGCTTGTTTATTTTCTGACAAGAAAAATGTTTCGTCTTGAAAAGGCGAAAAGTCATGTCATTTGCCCCTATCTGTTTACTTGAGATCCACCGAATATGCCCCTGACCAGAGCTCTGCAGTCTGACTATGATGCCATTATTATCGGTGCCGGTGCATCGGGTCTTATGTGCGCGCTTACAGCGGGATATCGGGGTCGAAACGTTCTTGTTCTGGATCATGCCAACAAGATCGGGAAGAAAATTATTATTTCCGGTGGAGGTCGTTGTAACTTCACCAATCTTTATACAGAGCCGGCCAATTACCTTTCAGACAATACCCATTTCTGTAAGTCTGCGCTGGCCCGCTATACCCAGTGGGATTTTCAGGCACTTGTGGATAAGTATCAGGTTGCCTGGCATGAAAAGACGCTGGGGCAATTATTCTGTGACAATCGTTCACAGGAGATCGTTGATCTGCTGCTCAGTGAATGTCGTGATGCAGGCGTAACCATTCGAGCTAAAGCCAGTGTTGAATCCGTTACCTCCAATGCAACCTCGGGTTATGCGCTGGCCACCAGTATCGGTGAATTCATCTGTCAGTCACTGGTGGTAGCAACAGGCGGATTGTCATTCCCCACCATGGGAGCTACAGGATTTGGTTATCAGGTGGCTGAACAATTTGGCCATACACTGATAGAGCAAAAGCCCGGACTGGTACCATTCACCATGAACCAGGCTTGGCTGAAACACTTCCTAGAGCTTTCCGGTGTCAGTTCAGAAGTGATTGCCAGCTGCAATGGGCAGTCTTTCAGGGAAAATATTCTTTTCACCCATCGTGGTGTCAGTGGCCCCGTTATTCTACAGATTTCATCCTACTGGAATCAGGGAGATACGGTGTTCATCAACTGGATTCCCGGCACAGACATTCATGACTGGCTTCAGTCCTGTGCAGAGCAGAGGCCCAAAGCACAGACCGCGACCATCCTGTCAGAACATATGACTAAAAGGTTGTCTCACGCTTTATGTGAACAGGGCCAGCTGAGATTGTTAACAGACAATGGTCAAAAGCCGATCGCACAATACACGCCTGCCCAGCTGGAAGATTTGGCGAATGCGCTGGAAAACTGGGCATTAAAGCCCTCGGGTACAGAAGGCTATAAAAAAGCAGAAGTCACTCTGGGTGGCGTAGAGACATCAAAAGTGTCGTCTAAAACGTTTGAGAGCCGTGTCCAGCCGGGACTGTTCTTTATAGGAGAAGTTCTGGATGTCACCGGTCATCTGGGTGGATTTAACTTTCAGTGGGCCTGGGCTTCAGGCCATTGTGCCGGACAGTATATTTAATTCATAACATTTTCCATAGTTTGCTTTTCTGCATCTACTAAGAGCATAATGCTTCGTTTATGAAGCATTGTGGGCATCAATACCTCTCACCTTATAAACAGGACACCCTCCTTCATGATCCGAGTCCTGCTCAAACAGAAACTGGATGAGAAAGCTTTCAATGAGCGTCGTCGTATAACTCTTAGCGAAGTTTCTGAAGTTACAGGTATAAGTCGTGCGACGCTTAACCGCATTGCTAATGTTCCTGGCTATAAAACCAGTACTGATGTTATCAGCTCCCTGTGTCTCTATTTTGAGTGTTCACCTGGGGATCTGCTTCAGTACTACCCTGAAAAAGTTGAGGAACAGGTATGAAGAACAACTCTTACCCTGCCAACTTTACGAAGGCTTCGCTGCTGATCCCAGAGAGTAGAATCATTGCGGAATTGATGTTGAAACACCCAACACCGGCTGAGTGGAAGCAACAGATTTTTGACGAGAATATTCTACAGAGAAGGACTCCTAACAGTGCCTCCACGGTTGCCAGCCTGATTCGCAGTCGGCTGAACACAATGGATGAGAGGCTCTGGGGGTTTATCCAAAAAGGCTCGAAAGAACTTGCTACTCAGGCAATACTCGCCGCTACAGTAAAATACTCTCCTCTTCTAGGAGACTTTCTCCGAGAAGTTTATCAACGAGAGCGCAAGCAGTTTGCCGAACAGCTCAGATCCACTTCCTGGGATCAGTTCATTGAGGACTGTCATAATCGTGTTCCTGATTTGCCGGTAAGATCTGAGAGTACTCACGCAAAGCTCAAACAAAATGCATTTCGAATGATGGCTGAGGCAGGTCTGATCGAAGATACAAAATCTATGGCTATTCGCCATATGTTGTTGGCACCAGAGTTGAAACGGTATCTGGTGAGCCGAAAAGAAGACTATGTCCTCAAGTGCCTAGTGCCTGCGGGAGATCACTAATGAGTAGTCACAGCGATAACCGCTTGCAAGGTCGCCTGAATCAGGTGCTGCCAAAAATCACCAGCGAAAGTTTCCTGAAAAGTGAGCGACTAGGCAATGAGATACCCTTTTATGCTTTCGACTATCCGCCTGAAGCAGAGGAGGTTGTCAAAGAGTACGTTGGTTTTCTCGATCAGCAGCTAAAGAAAAAGCTGCCAGATCTACCTGTTTTGCACATCAACCTGTTGCAGCTGGCTCTGGATACCATCAACAGTCGCAAGGGCAACATCTATGTTGCTTCCCTGAAGATGCAAAAAGACAAAGGCGATACTTTTGTCTTCAAAGCACTGAGAGCCATGCTGGAAGCTAACAAGGTTGCTTCCATATTGGCAGACAAAGCAAAAGAAGCGAATGCCGGGATGGTGTTGATCACAGGAGTCGGTAGTGTCTACCCATTGATTCGGACTCATCACCTGTTGCATGCCCTTCATGCAAAGATGGGGCAAACACCCCTTATCGTATTTTACCCGGGCAAATACACAGGTCAGGGCTTAAGCCTGTTTGGGCTACTACCAGATAAACCCTATTACCGTGCATTTCGCCTGATCGATTGAAGAAGGCCGGTTGAGTAAGTGCGGATTGAAGTTTAAAGGAATACCGAAGTGAATATTGAAGCGCTATTTGAAAAACCGATAGCTCGTAATATCAACGGCGTCATCAAGGCAGACCAGACCGACAGTGAGTCCATCTGGCAGGAACTGGATGAATACGTCATTACCCGAGAGCTGGATATTCACCTGAGAGGCTTTTTCGAAGCCTACCTGAATGCTATCGATCACCCAAATGACCCCGCTATTGCAGGCAAAGTGGGCGTATGGGTATCCGGTTTCTTCGGTTCTGGTAAATCGCACTTTATCAAAATACTGTCTTACCTTCTGGAAAACGGCTCTATCAGTCGTTTTAACCCAGAGACGAAACAGCAGGAAACCAGAACCCCTCTGGACTTCTTCAGAGAGAAAATCACAGACAACCTTCTGGCAGCTGATCTGGAACGTGCCGTTAAGAGTGAAGCAGAAGTTATTCTGTTTAACATCGATAGCCGTGCAGATAACACAGAAGGCCGCGATGCCATCCTGCGAGTTTTTCTGAAGGTCTTTAACGAAAAGCTAGGTTACAGCCCAGACCACCCAACCATTGCTCACCTGGAACGTTTCCTTGATCGACAGGGCAAACTTCAGGCATTTCATGCTGCCTTTCTGAAACACAGCGATATGGATTGGGTAGAAAACCGTGATAACTACATCTTCCACAACGATGCTCTGGGTACTGCTCTGACTGAAGTGACTGGCCAGACTATTACCGATGCCCTGAGCTGGCTGGAACGCTTTGAAGAAGATTTCAGTATCTCTGTTGAAAGTTTCTGTGGCTGGGTAAAAGAGTATCTGGATACTAAACCGAAGGATCACAAAATCCTGTTTCTGGTGGATGAAATAGGCCAGTTTATTGGTCAGGACACCCACCTGATGCTGAATCTGCAAACCATTACCGAAAACCTGGGTACCGTCTGCAGCGGTCGAGCCTGGGTGGTTGTTACATCTCAGGAAGATATTGATGCCGTAGTAGGCGAAGTTCGTGCCTCCAAAGCCAACGACTTTTCCAAAATTCAGGGACGCTTCAGCACTCGCCTTTCCCTGTCCAGCGGCAACGTAGATGAAGTCATCCAAAAGCGTATTCTGGGTAAAACCACAGCGGCAAAAGATGCGCTCATACAGGAATATCGCAACAAAGCAGATATCCTGAAAAACCAGCTCAGCTTTACCAATGTTGGCATGACTTTTAAGGCATTTGCCGACGAAGATGATTTTGTCAGCACCTACCCCTTTGCGCCTTACCAGTTCCAGCTGGTGCAAAAAGTCTTCGAAAGCATTCGTAAAGCGGGTGCGACCGGTCTGCACCTGGCCAGGGGTGAACGCTCCATGTTGAATGCATTTCAGGGGGCGGCACAGCAGTTAGCGAATGAAGACAAGCAAGTGGGAGTCATGGTACCGCTGTACCGCTTCTACCCTTCCATCGAAAGTTTCCTTGAAGGTGTCGTAAAATCCACCATCGATAATGCTGACCGAAACAGTTCTCTCAAACCTTTCGATGCTGATCTGCTGAAAACCCTGTTCCTGATTCGTTATGTGGATGAAATCAAAGGTAATGTAGATAACCTGGTGACACTCTTCGTAGATCAGATCGACGCCGACCGACTGTCTATCAAGAAAGAGATTGAATCCAGTCTGGTACGCCTTGAAGGCGAAACCCTTATCAACCGCAGTGGTGAAAACTACACCTTCCTGACCAATGAAGAACAGGATGTAAACCGCGAAATCAAAGATGTGGATCTGGGTCCAGGCGAAGACACTGGCAAACTCAGTGAAATCCTCTTCAGCGAAGTGTTGGAGGATGTCCGTAAATTCCGCCACCCGGTTACTGGCAAAGACTTCACCATCAACCGTACCTGTGATGGTATCCCTTATGGCCCTCGCTCAGAAGGCGGGCTTGAGCTGAAAGTCATCTCCTCTCTGGCAGATGATTACGACTTCTTTGATGAAAGTCGCTGTATCCTGACCTCGCAGGAAGGCCGTGGCCAGATCATTGTTCGACTGGATGATGAACAGCACCTGATGCAGGAAATCCGAACTTACCTGCAAACCGACAAATACATCGGCCGTAAAAATGATGACAGTGCCAGCCTGACCCAAAAGCGTATCTTCAGTGACCGGGCAGAAGAAAACCGTGAACGTCGTGGACGAATCGAAACAGGTCTCAAACAGCTCTGGTCTGAAGCTCGCTTCACCATCGCCGGACAGCTCTGGACCAATAGCAGCGAACACCCCAGAACTTCGTTAACCAAAGCACTGGAATATCTGGTTGCCAACACATTCAGCAAGCTATCCCTGCTTTCCAAGCCAAATGGAAACCCCCAGCAGGAAGTCAGCGCGGTACTCAGTACTCCAGTCAGTGAAGGGTTCGATTTTGAAGGCGGCGAGAGCAACACCCAGGCTCTGGATGAAGTAAGGCGATACATTGAGTTGTCATCCAGTGCAAGTCGTATGGTTATTCTTCACAGTCTGGTGGAAGAAAAGTTTGGTCAGCACCCCTATGGCTGGCCAAACTGGGAAACCCTATTGCTGGTAGCTCGCCTGCTAATGGCAGGTGAAATCAGTCTGGTCATGGACAATGCCGCCATGACATCCGATCAGGTGCGTGATGCTGTCCAGACGCCGAACAAATGGCGTCGTATCCAGGTCATCAAAAAGAAAACGGTAGACAGTGGTGTTCTGCAAAAAGCACGCAACCTGGCGCGGGATGTTTTCGGTCGAATGCCCACTGAAGGTGAAGAGGCCATTCATGTGGATCTGGGAACCAACCTGCAAGGATGGCAGAAAGAACTGGCAGAATGGAATGCCATGGCCGGCACTGGTCGCTATCCGGGTGAAGAATCCATTTCTGAGCTGCTGGTGATAGTGAATAAACTGCTGACGCTTACTGAAAGCTACGAGCGTATCAGCAAGTTTGTTTCAGATCGGGACGATTGGCGGGTGCAGGCTGAAATTCATAGCGAACTGCACTATTTCTACACCAGTCAGAAGCCAGTTTGGGAACGTCTTCAGAAAACGGTCAGAGAGCTTGAACCCAACCTGCCAGAGCTGGAAAAACAGCCACAGGCTGCAACCGCCATAAAGAGAATGAATCAAATTCTTGAGGCTCACTCACCTTTTGATTGGCTCAGTGATGCAGATGGTTTGATTCAGACAGCCACTCGTATTAACAGCGAACTGGTGGGCGACAAACGCAGCCATGCTCTGGAACGAGTTGACGAACGTATCGCGCGGGTTGAACAGGAACTGGCCGCAGCTCAGGCTGAAGACGCACTGAAGAATAAGTGTCTGTACCCTTTGAAGCAGCTGCATCAGAAGCTGGAGAAAATGAGTAGTATTGCTCATATCTTCCAGAATCAGATGCAGGCCAAAGATCTTGAAGATCAAGCTATTGATTTGATTGACGCCGCAGTGGAAGAAGCCAGACAAGCGGAACTGAGGCGACAAATTGCTAAAGACCTTGCAAAAATAGAAGCTCAGGAAGCCGCGAAAAAAGCCAGAGCTGAAGGTAAAAAGCCTGAAGTGAAAAAGGTTGAGGAACCAGCACCTCCGACGTACATCCCCCAGGTAAAAAAAGCGCCAAAGAAGCGGCGTAAAATTACTCCGAGCCACTACACCAGCGGCAGAACCTATCTGGAAGATCAGGATGACGTGGATACTTTTCTGGAAAAGTTGAGAGAAGAGCTGGAAGAGGCTCTGGCACGCGATGAGCGTATCGAAATTATCTGATTAACTGATCTCGTTCCCACTCACTGCGTGGGAGCGTAATACCCCAATATGCATTCCCACGCAGAGCGTGGGAACGAGACTGGCTCTACTTATGAACCGCACTCAACTGAAAAACTACGCGCCAGCAGCACGCCGCGATTTTATTACCGCTGTGACCAACCGTGCCCGCACGCTGGGTATAACGAATAAACACATCGCAGATGCTTATGTAGAAGGCGATGTACTGATGATTGACGGTCGTCCCTTCCCGTCAGCACTGGCTCACCTGCGTAAAAAACTGGTGGAGCGTGTTCAACATGAAGGATTTGATCAGGTCATGCAGGCCATGGCTTATACCTGGTTTAACCGTTTTGTGGCTATCCGGTATATGGAACTGCACGGTTATCTGGATCATGGTTATCGAGTGTTATCCCATCCGCAAGGTCAGAGTACGCCGGAAATTTTGCAGCAGGCCAGCCATGTTGACCTTCCTGGTCTGGACAAAGAACAGATTATTGATCTGCAACTGAACGGCAATAAAGACGCTGAACTTTACCGACTGTTGCTGATTGCCCAATGCAACGCCCTGCACTCGGCCATGCCCTTTCTGTTTGAACGGATAGACGACGAAACCGAACTGTTGCTGCCCGATAACCTGCTGCACTCCGACTCGGTGATTCGCCAGCTGGTCAACAGCATTGATGAAGAAAACTGGAACGAGATTGAGATCATCGGCTGGCTCTACCAGTTCTATATCAGCGAGCGTAAAGATGAAGTCATGGGCAAGGTGGTGGCCAGTGCCGATATTCCCGCTGCTACTCAGCTGTTTACCCCCAACTGGATTGTGAAATATCTGGTACAGAACAGTATTGGCGCACAATGGCTGGCCACCTATCCGGATTCCGGCTTAAAAGAACGGATGAATTATTACATTGAACCCGCTGAACAGACCGAAGAAGTTAAACAACAGCTGGCAGCCATTACGCCGGATGAACTGAATCCCGAAGAACTGACCTTGATCGACCCCGCCTGCGGTTCCGGCCATATTCTGGTGGAAGCCTATGACCTGTTTAAAGAGCTCTACCGGGAGCGAGGCTACCCGCGCCATAAAATCCCGAAACTGATTCTGGAGAAAAACCTCTACGGACTGGATATTGATACCCGTGCGGCGCAAATGGCAGGTTTTGCCCTGTTGATGAAAGCCAGGGTCGATAGTCCAAAGGTGCTTGGCAGTACACCAAAACTCAATATTCATGCTTTGCATGACATACCTGTAGTTAGAGCAAATGAGTATGCAGCCATTTTTCTGGATGCATACCTTTCTATGGAACAGGAGCAACCGCAAGGATTGTTTAGCTCCGAACTTCCTTTGTCTGATACATACAAGCAAGATGCACTGCAATTCCTTGATACGGTTATTTCCATCATTCCCAGGCACTTGTCACGTTTTTGGAAAGGGAAAAAGCCAGAAGGATCTATTCGCAACAAGCTGGATGAAGTCACCAGCCTCATGGATCAGCTCAACGACATTGCCAGTGAATGCCGAACTATCAAGTGTGGTAGTACCGATGTTTTCGCCTACCTTTATGATCGAATTGATAGCAGCAGTTCCTCACTGAACACTATTTTTGAGTGGTGTGAGAAACTGGCCGAGTCAAAAGAGATAAAGCCCGGAAAGGATACTGAAGAATACTGGAAACAAATAGAGAGCTACCTTGATCCTCTTTTGAAGCAAGTCGATGCTATTGAAAAGTGGTGCCATAAATTCCGAAGTATATACTCGGAACTGAGCCAGGGCAGAAAGTACTATGAGCTGATGATGCTTTTCGAGCATGGATGTACCTTTGGCTCTCTGATTGAAGTTCCTGAATTTATTCGACGAAATCTGTCTGAAGTCTTTGAGCAGCTCACAGCCTTCACAGAGACATCTAATGATATTGCTCGGAGATGTGCAGTAGAAATAATAGAAACCTGCATTATACCTGCTCAGCTGCTGGCGGCGAACTATGATGCGGTGGTGGCGAATCCTCCATATATGGGTGGCAAAGGAATGAATGCACCTTTGAAAAAGTTTGCTAAAGACTTCTATAAAGATGCCAAGGCAGATCTATTTGCCTGCTTTATTGAGCGTGGTTTCACACTGGCGAAGCCTGAAGGGCATAACGCTATGGTGACAATGCAGAGCTGGATGTTTCTTTCCAGCTATCAGGCTATGCGTGAAAATCTGCTTGAAACCAAAACCATTAAGGCAATGGCTCATTTAGGGCCTAGAGCATTTAGCTCAATTTCTGGTGAAGTAGTCCAAACATCAGCTTTCATTATGAGTAATTACTTTGGATCTCAATTCAGACCATCATTTTTTCGTTTAACTTCTGGTAATGAAAGCGAAAAGTCCTCTAATTTGCAGCATAAAAGACACGGATTTTATCATTGCATGCAGAATAGCTTTTCTGACATACCGGGTAAAACGATAGCTTATTGGATAACTGAAGATACACTTAGATCATATCAAGGAAGTCTATTATCAAACTTCATGTTTTCAGATGGCTATGTCAAAACTGGAAATAATGAAAAATACCTGCGCCTACTTTGGGAGGTAGATAGTAGTAAAGTCGCAGATTACGACGGTTGGAGAATGCATCCGAAAGGCGGTGATTTTCGGCGCTGGAGTGGCAATGTAGAAACTGTCGTTAACTGGTGGCCAGAGGCAATATCTCACTATAAAAACAATCATATCGCTAGGGTGTATAGTGATGATTACTGGGATCTAGAGGGTATCTGTTGGTCTGCAGTTACAGGAGGACTTCCATCTTTTCGATTTTTAGAAGCTAACGAGGTAATCAACAATGCAGCCCTGTGCATCTTTGCTACAAACCAGAAGCTAGACTTATATGTTGCTTTAGCATATTTAAACTCAGTTGTTGCCTTCCACTTTTTACAAGTCAGTACCCAAACAGTTAACTACCTAGTTGGGGATGTTTTCTCAATACCATACTCAAAGCTAAATGATGTTACAGGGGAAATTGTTAGCCTAAACACAAGAAAACTCAAAGAAATGTCCAGTAGTGACTGGGCATCTACGGAAAGTACATGCGGGTTCAAAGCAAACCCACTCACCACTAGCCACTCACCACTCACCACTATCAAAGAAAGCTACAAAACCTGGCAAACCCAAAACCAACAAACCATCACTCAGATGAAACAGCTAGAAGAGGAAAACAACCGCCTCTTTATTGATGCCTATGACCTACAGGATGAGTTAACACCAGAAGTCCCCATCGAACAAATTACACTCACGGTTAACCCCCCCTACCGCTACGGCGCAGGCAAAACCGTAGACGAGTACGAAACCCTGTTCCGCACCGACACCATGAAAGAGCTGGTCAGCTACGCCATCGGCCGCATGATGGGACGTTACTCTCTCAATGCACCAGGCTTGATCTACGCGCATTCGGGAGGCCAGGATTTTGCAGAAATCTATCAGGAAAAAACAGGCAGCTTCCAGCTTCAAGCTTCCAGCTTCCAGCCCGACAACGACGGCATCATCCCTATCACCGATACCGACTGGTTCGCCGACGATGCATGCAACCGTCTGGTGGAATTTATTGAAACCGCATGGCCTCGTGAGAAGCGCGATGAGAACCTTATGTTCCTGGCTGAAGGCCTGGGCAAAAAAGCCAGCGAAGCGCCAGTGGATACTTTACGCCGTTATCTGAGCAAGGATTTCTTCAAGGATCACCTGAAAACCTACAAAAAACGCCCCATTTACTGGCTGTTCAGCTCTGGCAAACAGAAAGCGTTTGAATGCCTGGTTTACTTGCACCGGTACAATGAGGGTACACTGTCACGAATGCGGGTGGATTATGTGCAGCCCTTGCTGGGCAAGTACGAGAGCCGGATTAAACTGTTGCAGGACAATATCGCCAGTGCCAGCTCCACCTCTGCCCGCAAGAAGATGGAAAAGGAACTGACTCTGCGCCAGAACCAGCAGCTGGAACTGCGCAAATACGACGAACAGCTGCGCCACTACACCGACCAGCGCATCGCCCTGGATCTGGATGATGGCGTGAAGGTTAACTACGGTAAGTTCGGAACCCTGCTGGCCAACGTGAAGGACGTGACCGGGAAGAAGGCATGAGAATCAAATCACTGCATTTTAAGGATGTCGGACCGCTGGGAACCCAGACGATCGATCTGTCTGATGACTGGGAAGGCGGTATTGAAAATCGGGTGCTGTTCACTGGTCCTAATGGCTGCGGCAAGTCTACCGTGCTCAGGGCTGTAGCCATGTTGTGGGAAGCCTTTGGTTACTGGCTGGATCGCAGGATGGTGTTGCCACCCAAACATGCTGCCCGTGCCTGGCTGCAACAATGGGAAGGTTTAGCCATTGTTATAGAGCATCAGATGGTGGGTTCGAACACGTGTTTCGGTCTGGTATTTGGAGAACAGAACTGGGTGAATAACGTTTTAAACCAACACCATTGTTCTGACTGGATGGGAGAGCTGCATACCCTGGATACCCGTTCGAGACGCAAATCAATATTTATCTCGGATAAGGAATGTTTTGATCTATGGGCAGACCTTCGAAATAAAATGGTGGTGTCTTTTGGTCGGGTGGATGTCCCCAATGTTGTCTATCTGGATGCAGAAGAGCGTCGCTGGGTTACACCTAAGCGAAATGTTGGAGAACACTTACCTGACCAACCAACCTTGCGTTGGTTGACACGTTATCAGGCGACAGAAGACTGGAAAGGCCAGCTTGAATCGTCATTACTGAACCTTAAAATCACCCAACCTAAAAAATTCTCGGCGGTTGTTGAGGATCTGAATAACTTTCTGGCGGGGAAGGTGATTGATACAAAAGTGCATCCCGGTGAGAATCGCTTACGGGTAAAAATACAGGGGCAGCGTGGCTTGTATCACTCTCTCGATAAGCTCAGTGCGGGTGAGCATCAGGTTCTGATTCTTGTTTATATGATCAGCCGCTGGGCCGAGTTGGGCTGTGTCGTGATGATTGATGAACCTGACCTGTACCTTCACCCGTCTCTGGTTAATGGCTTACTGGCCAATCTTGAGCAGCTTGTGAAAGAGAAGGGAGGGCAACTGCTTATTACCTCTCATTCCCCTGATATCTGGAGGCGTTACGAGAACAAAGGAAAACGTCTTGAGTTGGGAGCTGCCCAGTGAGTCAGGCCAGCAGTAAACGCATTCGTCAGATAGAAGAGCAGCTTATTGGCGGAACCGGGCACAGGGTTTTGCTGGTAGAAGGCCCTGATGATGTGGACGCATTCAGTGCCTGGTTAACCCGATCCTTTGAAGCAGTCTGGGAAAACCAGTGGGTAGTGACTTATGCAGGCAAGAAGACATTGGTTCTTGAAATTCTGGAACAGAGGCCTGAATGGCTGGGTGTCGTAGACCGGGATGAATGGTCAAATGAAGGTATTGCTGAACGAGAGCAGCGTCATACTAACCTTATGATTTTACCCCGATATTGCATCGAAAATTATCTCATTGTGCCTCAGGAACTCTGGGATGCTTTGCCACCCGTACAGCAGGAAAAAGTGCAGGGAGGCTATGAGACCTTTGAGCAGAAGATAACGTCTGACCTGGAGCGCTGGGTGAAACATGGCTCACTGTGGGCTGCGGTCAATCCTCTCTGGGAAGGCTTGCGCGCCCTGGGTTTTAAAGAGGCGCTGCTTGCCCCTGAAATCGTTGAAAATGACCAGGTCGTGCGGCAAAAGCTTGAAGAGTGGCATAGTTTTCTTGAGCCTGGCAGCATCTACCAGAACTATCAACAGAAGCTGAATGCCGCGAAGACACTTGAGCCGTCAGACCAGCTCAGACGGTGCGTGCACGGAAAAAAATTCTATGACACTGTTGTGAACAGTGTACTGAATGATCTATTGGGACAGATGCAAAGTTCAGAACGACAACGTGCCATTCTCAGGAAACTGGCTGTTCCTGAGGATCTTCAACCTTTATGGCAAAGGATGGAGCTTTGATGGGGTCAAGACGAAAAAATATGCAATTACGAGAAATCAGAGTCAGTAATTTCAAGTCACTGGTGGACTTCAAGCTCTCCCTGCACGACTTCAACTGTCTGATTGGCCTGAATGGAGCGGGTAAGTCTACAGTGCTCCAGTTTATGGATTTTCTGGCTCAACAGGTCAAAGGTGATCTGGATGAGTGGCTGGAAGAGCGGGACTGGAAAGCAACGGACATCAACTGCAAGCTGGGTAATAACAGAAAAAGACTGGTGACCTTTTCAGTCAATATTTCGCTCTCTGAAAACGAATTATTGCACTGGAATGCATCGTTTAATCCTGTAGAGATGAAGTGCACATCAGAAGACATCCTATTCAGTAATGAGGAAGGGGCTAAAACACTTCTGATGGTTTCTGGTGGTGGTTACCATTTGGAAAATAAGGGGACACAGGAGATTCCCTTTGATTATCAGGGCTCCATCATTTCCCAGCTCAAGGAAAAAGATCTCCCACCGGAAGTAAAACAGCTCAAAGCGTTCTTTATGAAGTTTCGCTCTCTGGAGCTGCTTGCACCTCAGGCTCTTCGCGAAAAAGCACAAACCAGCTCAGGTGAGCTGGGTCTGGGTGGGCAGCGTTTATCTGCATTTATTCACGAAATGAGCCCAAATCAAAAAATAAAGCTGGGCGAACAATTAAAGGGCGCCTACCCAAGGCTGAAAGATATCGAAACCAAAGCGCTTCGTTCTGGCTGGAAAGAGCTGAACATTGCGGAGAGTTTTGGAAATCAGGTGTTACCAACCGAAGCCCGTCATATGAATGATGGCATGCTACGCATTATGGCCATACTGGCGCAGCTGATGACTGAGCACAGCTTTATGGCCTTTGATGAAGTTGAGAATGGTATCAATCCGGAGCTGATCGAATACCTGATCGACACATTAGTCTCCGCTGAGCAGCAGGTGCTGGTCACTACTCACAGCCCCATGATTCTGAACTTTATGGAAGATGATGTAGCTGTGGACAGTGTTCAGTATCTCTTTAAGACAGTAGACGGCTATACCCGATCTATTCCCTTCTTCAGTATTCCATCCCTGAAAGAAAAGCTGACGGTTATGGGGCCTGGGGAAGCCTTTATTGATACTGATCTGACCCAACTGGGCGATGAAATTGCCTCACTGACGCAGGAGTAACCGATGTACCTGCTGTTCAGTGGAGAGGGCCCTACTGATATGGGGCAAAGCAATGTTGCTCAGACTGTTTGTGAGGGTGATGATTTTCTGCCAGGGCCTATGGCCTGGTTTGTGGATCAGTGGGTAGAACGAAAACTGTGCTTTTCTCATATAGAGAACAGCCTATGTGGTTTTATTCCTAAAACACAATTGGTTGAACAGGCCAAAAATGGTCCGGGCAAAAGTAAGAAGCGCATGGGATTAAGGGGAAAAAAGAATCCGTCTCATGAAACCCAGTACTATTACAACAATGCTCGGGCAATGGCTCAGATAGCCAGAAAGCTTGCAGAAGATCGTCATGATACTGTTGTGTCTGTTCTTTTTCGGGATGGCGATGGAACTCAATCTGCTGGCCGTGGCGAGTGGGATGCCAAGTGGCAATCGATGTTGGATGGCTTTGCAAGAGAGAAGTATGAGTCTGGGATACCGATGATCCCGAAACCCAAATCTGAAGCCTGGCTTTTGTGTGCGGTTGGCAATAACTACCAGCATTGTGCTGCTCTCGAAGAAGAGTCCGGCAATGACAAGGCTCAAAACCCGCTGAAAGCTCAGCTGGATGAAGCTTTGGGTGAGCCTGCCAGTAGAGAGCTTCTTGCTGAGCGAGTTAAAAGTCGTGCAATAGATATTGAACAGATTGTTGATATGCCTAGCTTGAACCAGTTCAAGGAAAGGCTGGATGAAGTATTAGATAGCTAATATTCTGCAAATCAATGAATAAGCTTTGTCAGCCTCGGTCAGTTCCGGGGCTGATTGTTATGAGAAGGCATTATGCAATCCCCTGAAATTCAGGAAAACCTGACCCGATTATTCCAGAGCAACAAGGTAGTGTTCTGGCAGGACCCGGATGGCGAGTATCAGGAGTCTGTTGAAACGCTTATTCCATCAGGTGTTCGGCTGATAGACCTTAATACGGAACCCAAGCTGAAAGTGAAAGTAGATCTGGAACTGGGTGAGCCAGACCAACAGTTTTTGATCTATGAGCCCTATCCAAAACCTTCCCCGGAAGATGACTGGCTGCTGAGTGTACGCTTCTATGCTGCGCCTTTTGCCGCTGATCGCAGCACCCAGATTCTACAGCAGCTGGGACTTGAAAGTATGACATTGAGAGATCATGTCAGCCTGCGGAAGAAATTCTTTGCCAGCAAAGCCCGGCTCGCTGCGCTACAGAAGCGGGTTAAACCCTCTGATGATGCCTTAAAGCTGGATCGGAAGATGCTGGCCACTCTGGCCAAGTGTGAGACCAATGATCTGGCAACCCTGTTGATTACGCTTTTTCAGGAACTGGCTACTGAAGGTTCGTTGGACGCACAGAGTAAATCATTAGCTGAATTTGCCAGGTTTGGTCTTGAACAAAGCTTCTGGCAACAAGTTGAAAGTGGCTTTGGTTATGTTAGCGAACAACCATCACTGAAGAATTTGTTGCTGGCTATGCTGGTGACCGATCTTTACTACAGTACCGGACAGTTGCCCTCTGGTATACAAGGGCTTCGCTTGCCGGAAGTGGCTGAAAGCAATGTTGTGGTGTGTCTTGGGCGTTGGAGAGACAGCGCCAGTTATTCCGCAGCCTATGACAAACTCAGTGCTCAGGCTGCTGAGATATTGAAACTGCAAAGCCAGTTATCAGAACTGGAAACGGAAAAACTTTTGGATAACCGCAGCTTTGTGGTCATTGAACAGCTTATTGCCAGCCGATTGCGTGACCGGTTACTGGCAGAGGCTGACAGCCTGGATGAAGCTATTTTCTGCAACCTGGTACAGGCTCGGAAAAACAGTTACTGGGCCTCTCCCCTGCTGGCAGATAATGACGATGTTGCCCGTAGCGCTTTCCAGAAAGTTTATCAGGCACTGGATGTTGCAGCCCGGTTTATGGGGCTGACTTCTGCGGATAGTCCTGGTTTTGCCAGCGCAAGGGAAGGTGTTGATCTTTACCAAAAACAGTTCTTTAAAATCGACCAGTATTACCGCCTGATTTGTGAGGCGGGTGCTGCAATCAATGAACAGGGCTGGGATCTTCTGAAACCTCTGCTGTCTGAAGTTGAGGCTCGATACAGTCAGCGTTACCTAACGCCTCTGGCGTTAAATTGGGGGAAATTGCTGGAGAGAGGGCCGCTTGAAGACGGTGAAGATACCAGCTTGTTGAGTAACTGGAAGGTTGAAGGTGTTGTTCCTCAGCAGAGCTTCTATAAATCGAAAATAAAGCCAGTTCTCGATAAACCCGGTGACAGACGGGTATTTGTAGTGATCAGTGATGCTTTCCGCTATGAAGCCGCTGAAGAACTGACTCGTGAATTAAACGGCAGTAATCGTATTAGTGCTGAACTGGGTTCCCTTCTGGGGGTTCTACCCTCTTATACCAAACTGGGTATGGCGGCATTGCTGCCACATCATTCGCTTTCCTATAAAGACGCACGCGTTCTGGTCGATGGGCAGCCTTCTGCTTCATTGGAAGATCGGAATAAGCTGCTGGGGCAAGAGCAGGGGGCTGCTATCAAAGCCGAATCCTTTATGGCTATGCGAAAGGATGAAGGCCGGGATTTTGTTCGTCCCTATCAAGTGATTTATATCTATCACAATAAGGTGGATGCGATTGGCGACAGCGCCAGCACTGAAAGCGGTACCTTTGATGCGGTTCGTGACTCTATTGATGAGCTGGCAGCGATCTGTAACAAGATTATCAATAGTCTGAACGGTTCTCAGGTATTTGTGACCGCAGATCATGGATTCTTGTATCAGGAAAGTGCTCCAGCGGACGTGAATAAGCATGGTCGCACAGAAGCGGATGATCTTGTTGAACAGAAAAAGCGGTATGTGATCGGTCATAAGTTGCCAGACAATGATACGGCTTACCGGGGTAATATTTCTGATACTTCCGGGGCGGATACCGATCTCAATTTCTGGGTGCCTAAAGGTATTGGTCGCTTTCACTTTATCGGTGGCGCACGCTTTGTGCATGGTGGTGCCATGCCACAGGAAGTATTGGTTCCACTGATAAATGTTCGTCAGCTTAAAGGCAAGCATGCTGAAGGCGCTGTCAGCCGTACCACCGGCGTAACTGTCATGGGACAGAATTTCCGCATCAGTACCCTTCGTTATCGTTTCCAGCTGGTTCAAACAGAAGCTGTCAGCGAAAGAGTGAAACCTTTGACAGTAAAAGTGGGACTTTATGATGTGACAACGGCCATGGACTCAGTGAGTAATGTTGAGGTGTTACATCTGGCTAGCACATCAGCAAGTCTGGACGATAAACTGCAAGAAGTATGGCTTACTTTGGACAGCCAGGCCTACGACTCACAAAAACGTTATGCGCTTGTGCTACAGAATGCAGAAACCGGAATTGAAGAAGCCAGAGTTGATGTGGCAATAAATCTGGCGTTCAGTATGGACTTTTAACCGATGACTTCTGATTTAACTATGGGCCAGCAAGGCAGTGATATAGAGGGTAACGTTGACGAACTGTTGATCGATCAATTCAGCGGTCGGATTGTTCGTAAAGATCTTACCAAACAGCTCAAGGAAGGCGCTAATGTTCCGGTCTATGTACTGGAATATCTGCTGGGGATGTACTGCTCATCGAATGATGAAGAGTTGATTCGGGATGGTATGGAGAATGTTAAACGGATTCTCACTGAAAACTATGTTCGTCCCGATGAAGCGGAGAAAATTAAATCCCTGATCAGGGAGCGTGGTGCCTATAACGTCATTGATAAAGTCAGTGTGCGCCTGAACCAGAGAAAAGATGTTTATGAAGCGACATTATCCAACCTTGGCATTAAGGACGCAGTTGTCCCTGCCAAGGTGGTCAAGGATAACGAGAAACTTTTGACTGGTGGCATCTGGTGTATTGTCACTGCTCAGTACTTCTTTGAAGAAGGGCAGAAAATATCGCCCTTCTCGATTCTGACCCTGAAGCCTATTCAGATGCCTTCTATGGATATGAATGAGCTGTTTGCCGCCAGAAAACAGTTTGATCAGGGGCAATGGATAGATGTTCTGCTTCGCTCTGTGGGTATGGAGCCGGATAACCTGGATGAGCGGGTGAAGTGGCACCTGCTAGCTCGCATGATTCCATTTGTGGAGAACAACTATAACGTTTGTGAGTTAGGGCCTCGGGGTACAGGTAAGAGCCATGTATACAAAGAGTGTTCCCCTAATAGTCTGCTGGTGTCTGGTGGTCAGACGACCGTTGCCAACCTGTTTTACAATATGAGTTCTCGTCAGGTTGGTCTGGTTGGCATGTGGGATGTGGTTGCTTTCGACGAAGTGGCCGGTATCCGCTTTAAAGATCGTGATGGCGTGCAGATCATGAAGGATTACATGGCTTCTGGTTCTTTTGCCCGTGGCAAGGACTCTGTGGAAGCCAAGGCGTCCATGGTGTTTGTTGGGAATATCAACCAACCTGTAGAGCAACTGGTAAAAACCAGCCACCTGTTGGCTCCATTTCCTGAAGCCATGATTGATACAGCATTTTTTGATCGCTTCCATGCTTATATTCCGGGCTGGGAAATCCCAAAGATGAGACCTGAGTTCTTTACTAACCGCTATGGGCTGATCACGGATTATCTTGCTGAATATATGCGAGAGATGCGTAAGCGTAGCTTTGCTGATGCCATCGACCGTTACTTCAAACTAGGAAATAACCTCAACCAACGGGATACTATTGCAGTTCGCAGAACGACTTCAGGTTTGCTGAAACTGCTTTATCCTCATGGTGACTTTGATAAAGATGCGGTAAAGGCGTGTTTGACGTACGCATTGGAAAGCCGCCGTCGTGTGAAAGAACAGCTGAAAAAGCTCGGTGGAATGGAGTTCTACGATGTGCATTTCAGCTTTATAGATAATGACTCAATGGATGAAACGTTTGTCTCTGTACTGGAACAAGGAGGTGGCGCGCTTATTCCTGAAGGACAAGCAAAGCCAGGATTTGTTTATACCATTGGGCAAG
Organism: Endozoicomonas sp.; assembly: GCF_051008435.1. GTDB lineage: Bacteria > Pseudomonadota > Gammaproteobacteria > Pseudomonadales > Endozoicomonadaceae > Endozoicomonas_A. The sequence continues at coordinate 22,466 of NZ_JBPCXO010000521.1, forward strand.
GAACGGGTGGGCTCAATGGCTTATACCGTCTGGAACTACAAGTATCACCAGGTACAGGTAAGTTAGCATTATCAGGTTTGGGCAGTGATACATCTGCAAAAGAAACGGTCAAAATAGCATTTGACTACTTCAAGGCAAATATCGGGCGAATCAGTGCTTCAGCCAAAGTCCTGGATTATGACTTCCACCTGCATTTTGTTGAATTGCAAAATACGGGAACCTCTAAGGAACTTGGGCTTGCCAGCCTTGTTGCTTTTGCTTCTGGGCTGTTGAAGAAACCAGTGCAGAATCAGATGGTTGTGCTGGGTAATCTTAGCCTGGGTGGCAATGTTAACCCTGTTACAGGGTTGGCTGAGAACCTTCAGGTTGCTTTTGATGCTGGCGCGAAGCGTGTTGCATTTCCTATCAGTAACGCTGCTGATATAGCGACTATTCCTCCAGAGTTGTTCACCAAGTTTCAGAGCAGTTTTTATGCTGATCCGGTTGATGCTGTGTTTAAGGTGCTAGGAGTTGATTGATTTGCTGCAGCTTTTACATGTGTTCAATTGGACTCCATAGCAGCAATGCCGCCCGCGATAAAATCGATCAGTCTGTTAATGTAGTGCCGATAGTGTTCTATCTGTGATGAACCACTACGAATGGTCATGACACTATCGATATTGGCTAGCCCCTGGAAGGTGAGTTCTGATGCAATAACCCAGCGTTGATGTAGCAGTTCCTGTTCAATATCAGGTAGAGCCTTTTTAAGTAGTCCATTAAATATACGATGGCTCTCTTCTATGATGTCTTTGGTCTGACCGTAACTGGCCTGATCGATATACGTTCTGAAGAAAAACTTGATAGTTCTGAGGCCAAGCTCTGGATTTTCCAGAATAGGCTCGGCCATAGGTAACACCAGAGCTTCCGTTATACGATAGATATCAGGCTTTTCCTCTTTCCCCAGCACATCCAGCAACTCTTTCCTTCGCGCCAGAATAGGCTCTTGTCGTCTAGTGATCAGAGCATCAATCAGCTTGTTGCGGTTGCCAAAGTGATAGTGCAGTGCGGCAACACTGTACCCTGCCTCGGTATTGATCGTTCGAAGAGATACAGACTCCATACCCTGTTCGGCAAACAGTCGTTCTGCAGTATCAAGAATTACGTCTTTGGCGGAAACTCTGGCCATTGTCTTACCGTGAAAAAGTCTTATAGGAGCCTGTCGGACTTAAGCTTTCGAGCATGAAATTCAGTAGAGCGAGTCAGTTTTTTCGCTGATATTGTGCGAATAGGTGGCCTATTTAAGCTAATTCAACGGAAAAACTGGCCGCTCTTTCTGGGTTTCAGGCCGAAACTGCCTTGAGTCTGACAGGCTCCTTTAGTCTGGCTTTGATTCGTTTACAGGCGAGTTTACAGGAATCTCTGATGATTACTATATAACTTATCAGTTGATAAGTTGGTGCTGTCTGGGTATAACTTATCAACTGATAAGTTTCAGGAGAATAAGAAAAATGATACTGAACGACAAAGTAGTGATTATTTCCGGCATTGGTCCCGGCCTGGGAATCAAGTTGGCACTACAGGCTGCAGAAGGTGGTGCCCGTGGTGTTGTATTGGCCGCTCGAACCCCCGCCAAGCTGGATGATGCTGAAAATCGGATCAGAGAATCGGGTTTTGATTGTGAAATTCTTAAAGTTCCCACTGACATTTGTGATCGCAGCCAATGCGATCACCTGGTGAAAGAAACGGTTAAAACATTTGGTCGGGTAGATGCTTTGGTTAACAGTGCGTTCTTCCACGGTAATTTCGAGCCTATAGAAAATGCCGACCTTGAAGACTGGCGTCGTGTGGTGGACACCAACCTGATTGGCACCATGAATATTACCCAGGCAGTGATTCCGGTCATGAAAGAGCAAAAAGGTGGTGCCATCGTCATGATCAATACCCAGGCTACCCGTAAGCCTGTTGTTCTTGAGTTTGGTGGCGAGTCTGGCTATGCCGCTTCCAAAGGGGCGTTGACGGTTGCTTCAAAATACCTGGCAAAAGAGCTGGGTGGTTATGGAATACGGGTCAATACAGCACTGATGGGCTGGATGTGGGGAGAGCCCGTTAAAGGTTACATTCAGTTCACGGCTGCTAATGAAAAGATTTCTGAAGAAGAAGCGATTGGGCAAGTTACTCAGAATATTCCTTTAGGCCGTATTCCTACCGACGATGAGTGTGCAAAAGCGGCTCTTTTCCTGGTTTCTGATTATGCCTCTGCCATCACCGGCGCCACGCTGGATGTGAATGGCGGAGAGTTTATGCCTGCCTGATTTGGAGCAGCCCTGAGCGATTAAAAAACAAGAAGAATAACAATGACTGAATCTGAACAGAAAGTAATAGACGGCCGGGTGTGGGAAGAGTTCTGCGATGCCCTGAAAGAAGCCGGAAAGATTATTCAAAGTGAGAAAGCGCCAAAAGATGCCTTCAATCAGGCAGAAGGTTACCGCTATCTGACTCGATTGCTCAGAGGGGGATTGGAAAGTTTTCTCGAGCATCGTGATTCGGCTTTCCCTCAGCTCCGCTGTGGCTGCCATGAGACGATTAAGCTGGGAGCTGATAACCCGGATAACCGCTATGAAAGTGCGCCTATAGATCCTCGTTATGATTACCGGATCACCGGCAGCAGAGGTACGGTAGATTATCTGGGTTTTGGCACTGTCATTAACAAATATGCGTCCGGCGGCACCATGGAAACCACGGGGTATCTGGATGCCAGACAAATGGACATTGATGAGAATGGTACTGTTGAGCTGATCATCAGTCAGAAAGAACATCCAGGAAACTGGCTGCCCATGGGGCCAGAAACTAATTCGATTAATGTCCGGCAGACTTTCCAGGATCGAGTTTCCGAAAAACCGGCAGAACTGAAAATCGAGCGTATTGGTGTCGAGCAGGATCGCCCAGACCCTCTGACAGCCGACAAACTGGAAAGAAGTCTTCAAGGTGCGATAGCTTTTGTAAAAGGTTCTACCCAATTATTTGAAAACTGGAGCGAAAGCTTCCTTCCCACCAATAATCGATTACCACCGGCAGATCAGGCCTTTTGTCAGGCCATTGGTGGTGATCCCAATATCTTCTATTTCCACAGTGCCTGGAGTCTTGCAGACGACGAAGTTCTGGTGATTGAGGCTCCGGAGATTCCTGAGTGTCAGACCTGGAATTTCCAGCTGGATAACTGGTGGATGGAATCTCTGGATTATCGTCATCACACTATTCATGTGAACAAACACACTGCCCATTATGAACCTGATGGCAGCGTACGGGTTGTGGTTTCTCACACCAATCCGGGCGTACCCAACTGGATTGAAACGGCGGGTCACAACATGGGCACCATGTGCTGGCGCTGGATTGGTGCAGAGGAACATCCTGAGCTGAATACCCGGGTGATGAAGCTTTCTGAACTGAAAGAAATCTGTCTGTAGAGGAGACGATTCATGTTAGCGGAAAAACAAACAGTCTCCTTTGCAGCGGATGAAGTCGTTGCAGAGGCTATCGAGAAAACAGGGTTCAATGATTTTGGCACAGAGCCTTATCGAGAAGGTCTGGAAGCTTTGCTGAAAACATACGATAACATGGTGAAAGACCCTGGTGGCAGGGAACGCTGTCGTAATCGTGTGGTCTCTCAGCTGGAAACCCGCCTGCGCTGGGAGCAGGCCTATCAGAGCATTCCAGAGATTCAGGAACAGGAAATCAAAGCGCCAATCTTTGTGACAGGTCTGCCTCGTTCCGGGACCTCGGCGCTTCTGAACCTTTTGGCCATAGCTCCGGAAAACCGGGCTCCCCTGCAATGGGAAATTCAGTTTCCAGATGTTTGGCCAGGCACCCAGCCTGAGCAAGAAGATCCCCGTTATCCCTATTTGGTAAAAGCGCTGGAAGAGAGTCAAAACAAGGCCTTCCAGAAAATTCATTATGTAGATGCAGATACTCCGGAAGAGTGTGTATTGCTCCATGCTTTTGCTTTTGATGGGGCCCAACTGGGGTTTGAAGGGTTATTTGAGCCTTATGGCAGCTGGATGAAGTCCAGAAGTCTGGAGAATCTGTACATCCATGAGAAGAAGCAGCTGCAAATGCTGAACTGGCGAAAGCCAGGTCAACAGTGGATGCTCAAGGCACCCTCCCATATGTGGGGAATCGATGCCATTCTGAAAGTCTTTCCTGATGCCCGGTTTGTCTGGTGTCATCGTGATCCCCAGCATGTTGTCCCTTCAATTAACAGTATGAATCGTATGGTGATGGAAATGTATGCCGGTGACTGCTCCCACTTAAAAGACGTGGGTCAAAAGCTTATGGAGTGGTATGCCTCGTCCCTGGAACGAGCATTGGCTGTTCGGGAAACATTGCCTCAGGAGTTGTTTGTCGATTGTTCCCAGCAGGAGTTTGCAGAGCAGCCCATGGAATTGGTTGAGCGTATCTACAACCATTTTGATCTGCCTCTTGCTGATGAGTCCAGAGCCATCATGCAAGCTCATGTGGATGCCAATCCCAAAAACAAACATGGCAAACATGAGTACGATCTTGAAACTTATGGCCTGACAGAAACCATGATTAACGAACGTTTTGCGTTTTACACCAGCGACAGTCGCTGGCCTATTAGCGACTAGAGGGAACTGAGAATGATTACTGAAGATACAGTGGTCTCTGATGAAGTTGTTATCAATGCGCCTGCTGAAATCGTTTGGGACGTACTGGTGAACTTTAAGGACTACCATAAATGGAACCGTTTCTGTCCACAGGCTGATGCCACGCTCGAGTTAGGTTCTCCCATCGTAATGAAAGTGGATCTGGGGTTTGGCCTTCAGGATCAAGTGGAGTTCATTTCTCTGATCGAGCCGGGCAAAGCCATCGCCTGGGGGATGGAAAACAAGCCTGGAGATCCTATTCATGCGGTCAGGACCCAGATTTTGAAGCCTCTGGATGACAACCGCTGCAGTTATCTTTCCATTGACGATTTCAAGGGATCAGATCCTGAAGCTTTGAAAGCAATGATGGAAATGATGGCAAAGCGGGTCGAGGATGGTTTTAACCTCTGTGCACAAGGGCTGAAAGAATATGCAGAGCAGATAGCCTGCCCTGCATGAGAACTACTGTGAGAACTACTGTGAGAACTACTGTGAGAACTACTGGTAGTTTGCTTCTAGCTTTTCAATGAACTCATCCATACGCTGTGCAGGCAAATCATTAATGCCTGCGGCAGCGGCTCTTCCTCCACCGGTTGGAAATTGACGACAGAGGTCGACAGCACCCGTTTTATTATTCAATGGAGCCCGGACACTCACCAGATAGTTGCCATTCTCCTTTTCTGTCAGCACAGCGTGGGCACGATCCGGGTGCTGATTGGCCAGGTCATTGCTAAAAACACCACTGACTCTTCTGGCCCAGCTTTGATCTGGCAGGATATAAACAGCGCTGTTGCTGGTGGCCACTTCGGGTTGAGTTTGCTGGGCAGAGCCCATGTCATTGCGGTAACCGGCTTCAAGCTTTTCAAAGTCCTCACTACCACTCTGGATAAAGTCCAGTGGGTTCGAGAAAGGTACCACCTTCTGATACAGCTCATCAGGCCTGAAATGCAAGTCTTCCAGGTTGGAACCATAGCCGTTGTAATTGATGTAGATGCCCAGATTCTCCAATTGATTAAGCTGGCCTGAAGAAACATCCAGTTGTTTAGCCAGTGCCTGGGCGCTTTTCTTCAGGTTATCACCAAAAGCTCCGACAACAGCCCAGGCGCAGTAAGTGCCTTTTAAATGGGTATTGACCAGAATGCTGGTACAAGTATCAGGTGCTTCATTGATGATTGCTGTCAGATTTTTGTGATCTGGAATATCTCCCGGAAAATGGTGGTCTACATAAAAGACGTCAGCCCCTGAATGGAGTGCTTTTTCAAGCCCCGCTCTATTTTTATCCATGGAGACATCCAGAACCGTCAGGCGATCTCCTTCATTGAGGGCCACCTTTTCCAGCAAGGCGATATCTCTTTTGACACCTGTTACCAGCTTCGACTTTCCAGGTTCATGATTTCTCAGCTGAACCAGTGAGCAGATGCCGTCAGCATCGCCATTAAAAACATCATAATCAGCCATGATTACCTCAAGTTGTCAGAAAACCTTCCCGGTCCAGATAGTCCACAATTTCACCGGCTATTCTTTCGGGTGATTGTTCAGTGGTTTTAACATGAAAGTCCGGGTTCACCGGGGGCTCATAAGGGCTGTCGAGACCGGTGAAGTACTTGATCTGGCCTTTGCGTGCTTTTTTATAAAGTCCTTTAGGGTCACGCTTCTCGCACTCTTCGAAAGGCGTGTCGATAAAAACTTCAATGAAGCTGTTGCTGCCACAAAGCCTTCTGGCCTGTTCCCTGTCTTCCCTGAAGGGAGAGATAAAGCAGCTCAGGGTAATAAGACCTGCGTCGGACATCAGGTTGGCGACTTCACTGATGCGTCGTATATTTTCGACTCTGTCTTCAGTGGTAAAGCCCAGGTCTTTATTTAATCCGTGTCGTACGTTGTCACCATCCAGTGTGTAGGTGTGATTGCCTCGGGCAAACAATTTCTGTTCGACCAGATTGGCAATGGTGGACTTACCGGAACCGGACAGACCAGTAAACCAGAGTACAGCAGGCTTCTGTTCTTTCGCTTTGGCTCGGGACTTTTTATCCACATCCAGAGCGTGCCAATGAACATTGGTGGCACTGTCCAGACTGCTTCGAAGCATGCCGGAACCCACGGTCTTGTTGGTGATTCTATCGATAATCACGAAACAGCCCATGCTGCGGTTTTCTTCGTAGGGATCGAAGGCGATCTCTTCGGTCAGGGATAGCTCACAACGGGCGACTTCATTCAGAGTCAGAGCTTCGGCATTTTCCCTGTCCAGATTATTAATATTGATCTTGTAATTGATGCGACTCAGGTTGCCAGGAATGGTCCTGTTTTCCAGCCGTATCAGGTACGGACGGTGTAGCACCATCTCATGCTCATCCATCCACAAAATGTCGGCTGCCAGGCTGCTGCTGACTTCTGGTCGGGCTTTGGCGGAGGCCAGTGTATCTCCTCTGGAAATATCAATTTCATCTTCCAGAGTCAGAGTGATGGCCTGCTCGGAGAAGGCGGTTTCCAACTCACCATCGAAGGTGACAATGCTTTTAACCTTGCTGGTGCGTCCACTGGGTAAAACGGCCAGTTCATCACCTACTGAGACTTTGCCGGCGGCCACTGTGCCAGAGAATCCACGAAAATCGAGATCGGGACGGTTCACCCATTGAACCGGCATGCGAAAATCCTGATCATTCTGGTCGCGTTCCACATTCACACTTTCCAGGTGAGCCATCAGACTGGGGCCTTGATACCAGGGCATGACGGTGCTGTTTTGCAGAACGTTGTGGCCTTCCAGAGCTGAAATAGGAATGGCTTTGATATCCAGAAAACCGAGCTCTTTGGCAAACTGTTGATAACTGTCTCTGATCTGTTCGAATTGTTCCTGAGAGTTATCCACAAGATCCATCTTATTGATCGCCACAACAACATGACGAATCCCCAGTAATGAAACAATATAACTGTGTCGTTTGGTTTGGCTGAGTACGCCCTTTCGGGCATCAATCAGAATGATGGCAAGGTCTGCAGTAGAAGCACCCGTAGCCATGTTCCTTGTGTACTGTTCATGCCCCGGTGTGTCTGCAATGATGAATTTACGTTTGTCGGTAGAGAAGAAACGGTAGGCTACATCAATGGTAATACCCTGTTCACGCTCTGCTGCCAGTCCGTCTACCAGCAATGCCAGGTCAATTTGCTCGCCTGTGGTGCCGCTGCGTTTGCTATCTGCTTCCAGAGCAGACAACTGATCATCAAAAATCATTTTTGAATCGTACAGGAGCCGCCCGATCAGTGTGCTTTTGCCATCATCTACGCTGCCGCAGGTGATCAGGCGCATATAGCTTTTGTTTTCCTGCTCATTCAGGTAGCCATGAATGTCAGAAGCAATGAGTTCAGATACGTGTGCCATCAGAAGTACCCCTCCTGCTTTTTCTGTTCCATGGAAGCCCCATGATCCTGGTCAATCACCCGTCCCTGACGTTCGGAAGTGGTGGTCAGCAACATTTCCTGAATGATTTCCGGCAGGGTTTCTGCCTCGGATTCCACGGCTCCAGTCAGCGGATAGCATCCCAATGTGCGGAAGCGGACTTTACGCATCTGAACGGTTTCACCCTCTCTAAAAGGAAAACGTTCGTCGTCTACCATGATCAGCGAACCATCCCGTTCAACCACCGGACGCTCTTTGGCCCGGTACAATGGCACGATGGGAATCTCTTCCCGATGGATGTATTGCCAGATATCCAGTTCAGTCCAGTTGGAGAGCGGGAAGATGCGCATACTCTCCCCTTTGTGAATACGGTTGTTGTAGGTTCGCCAAAGCTCCGGGCGCTGGTTTTTGGGGTCCCAGCGGTGCTGGTCACTGCGGAAAGAAAAAATGCGTTCTTTAGCACGTGATTTTTCTTCATCCCGGCGTGCGCCACCAAAGGCCGCATCAAACTGATATTTATCCAGGGCCTGCTTCAGGGACTGGGTCTTCATTACGTCGGTATGGACAGCTGAGCCATGACTGAAGGGACCAATGCCCTGTTCTATACCTTCCTGATTGATGTGCACAATCATCTCCAGCCCCAGATCTTCAGCAACCTGATCACGAAAACGGATCATTTCCTGAAACTTCCAGGTAGTGTCGACATGGAGCACGGGAAAGGGTGGCAATGAAGGGTAAAAGGCTTTCATTACCAGGTGGAGTAACACCGAAGAGTCTTTACCAATGGAGTAAAGCATGACCGGATTACGGCTCTCGGCAACCACTTCGCGAACAATGTGGATACTTTCAGCTTCCAACCGCTGAAGATGGGTGAGACTTTTCATACTTTCCAATTCCTGTCAGACAGGCTCGTGAGAGCTTGTTCTTATTGTTTTCCCAGTACTGCTTGGGAATTGGTTAGATTTCTATAGTTTGATAGAAATTCTATAGATCTATATAAAAAATTTAAAGCACTTTAATTAATTTATGAGCTTTGATGAATATCAAATGTCCCTCGAAAAAGATCCTCAGGCATGATTTCATAGCCTGAAAGCGACAATATCCGTAGACAGAATGGGACAGGACATCTGTGTTGAAAGAGAGGACACCAAAATACGATCAGCGATACCTTGCTGCTGTGGACGCAGCAGCGGCTGTGTTTGCTGAAAAGGGGTATCATGCTGCTGGAACGATCGATATTGCTGAGCGGCTGAATATCAAGCAGGGTAGCCTATACTACTATTTCCGCTCAAAAGAGGCTGCACTTGAGGCAGTATGCCTTGAGGGAATCAGGCATCAGATCAGTTATCTTCAGTCGGTGATGGATGGAGAGAACTCTTTCGCAGAAGCGATCCAAAAGCTGGTCATATACACATTGTCTTCTCTGGAAGAACGCTCTGATTATATGATCGTTTTTGATCGGCATCGTCAGGTTATTCCGCTGGAAAAGCGAGGTAACATACGAGATCAGTCGAATACCTACCACAAGCTGCTGGAAGACATGTTTGAGCAGGCATGCCAAAAAGGTGAACTCAAGCCTGGTCAGGATATTCATATTTCGGTGAGAGCATTTACTGGCTTACTGTCCTCTGCAAGCAGTTGGTATCAGATGAAGCAGTCCATTGATCTGAAAGTCGTCGCAAAGCAGTACAGTGACGTATTTTTATTCGGCAGTTGTGCCGTTTGAGAGACAGCCATGTGCGGGCAATGCAGTTAACCCCGTAACATGAAATTGGCTATAGAACCTGATAAAGCTGCATTTTTTTATGGTAGAAGTTATGAAGTTTATTAATCGTTGTGTCGTAACGCTTAAGCCCAGGCAGCCTTTTATTGACTGGGCCAAGGGGTTGGGGACAGACCTGCCGGAAGACTGGAGCTTTGAAGGGGGATCTTATCTGCTGGATGAGCAGGAAACCGAAGAAGGTCTGGAAGCTGCGGTGACGAACTATGCTCGAGACATGATGGAAAATGAATTATCCGCCTGGGAAGAAGACCCGGGTCGCTGGCCCCGGCAGCGAGATGCAGAAGCCCTGAAAAGCTGGTTTGATGTCCACGTGTCAGTGGCCGGTTTTGATCTGGGCGCCGAAAGCCTGATGAGAGCTGACCTGTCTGATCTTGAGGTCATGTGACCACACTTTGTCTGTCATGCCCTTAAGGCATTCCCTGGATTTGACGTATTCCCTCATCATGAAGAAGTCCATAAAACGCTCCCTCAAGATCATTGCTGTTGTTGTTCTGGCAGTGATCGCTATTAATTATTTCGATATCGACGACAAACACTACGATGAATATCTATCTCAGACTGTGTCCAGTGAACAGCGGGCCAATGCCATCCAGTTAAATGATTATGAACGGGTGGCAGGGCCTGTGAAATTAGCAGAAGCAGGAGATCAGGTCTCCGGAGTGACCTGGAGTCCCATTACGGAATCTCTGTATGTAGTGGCACGCGGGGATGTGGTCAATGTACTTGAGTATGATCGTTTGGGAAACTTTAAAAGGCGGTTGAAATCCAATAGAAATATGGATGCTGAAGGGATCACTTGGGTCGATGGCAACACGTTTATTATTGTGAACGAGCGTCAGCAGGAGCTGTCAGCTGTTCAGATTTCTCCTGAAACACGGGTGGTTGACTTTAACGGTGTCCCCACTTTTTCTCTGGCTGGAGGTAATGCAGGTAATAAGGGTTTAGAAGGTATTGCCTGGAATCCTTATGATCAGTCAGCTTATGTTGTGAAAGAGAAGGATCCGATTCAAATTTTCCGTATTCAGGGCTTTCTGGAACGTGATCATAATCGGGAGTTGACCGTTACAGAGCAGAAAGTAATGGTCCAAAGCCTGAACTACTTCAACAGAGACTTGTCGGGTATACATTTTGACTCGGTGTCCAGGCACTTCGTAGTACTCAGTGATGAGTCCCATGCATTGTCAGAGCTGGATGAAAACGGTCAGGCCGTCAGTGTCATGAATCTTGAAAAAGGCTGGCATGGGTTGAAGAAAACGATCAAACAACCAGAGGGCGTGGCAATGGACACAGAAGGAACGGTATTCATTGTCGGAGAGCCGAACGACTTGTACATTTTCAAAAAGGTCTTGTTAGAGCATTAGCTTTATAAGGCCTGTGAGATTTATCCAACCATCTGGCAACCAGAAGAGAAGCTACTTTAATCAATTGGATTTAAAATAGCTGCCTTTGACGTTGAGATGTCGCCCATGCCGGAAGAGACTTCAGAAAAGCTTGAAATCATCTATCAGGATCAGTGGTTGGTGGCTGTAAATAAGCCGTCAGGTCTGCTGGTGCATCGTTCCATGATTGATCGGAATGAAACCCGGTTTGCCTTGCAGATCGTCAGAGATCAGGTGGGTCAGCATGTTTATCCTCTGCATCGTCTGGATAAGCCGACTTCGGGTGTGTTGCTGTTTGCCCTGTCGCCAGAAATAGCTCGATCAGCGGGAAAACAGTTTGAAGAGGGGTTGGTAAAGAAAACCTATCTGGCGGTGGTCAGGGGGTATGCTCCTGAGTCCGGAGTGATTGATCATCCTCTGAAAGAAGAGCTGGATAAAATGACAGATCGCAAGGCGCGTCAGGATAAACCGGCTCAGGAGGCTGTTACCGCTTATGAAAGGCTGGCGACTGTTGAGTTGCCGCTTGCTATTGAAAGATACCCTACCAGTCGCTATTCACTGGTTAGAGCCTGGCCAAAGACGGGTAGAAAACATCAAATTCGCCGACATATGAAACATATTGCCCACCCCATAATTGGTGATGCCAAACATGGAAAGGGTGTTCATAATCGCTATTTTGCCCAACATTTTTCAGCTGGACGATTACTGCTGGCCTGTACTGAAATGGCATTATCTCATCCGGTATCCAATGAACAGCTAGTGTTGTCTGCTTCGCTGGATGAAGTCTTTATTGACCTGTTGAATAGATTTGGCTGGGAAGAAAAAGCGCATTAATTGTTCGGATTATTCATGACGAACCTTAGATAAGTATCTAGTCTGCCTGAACTGTCTGGTTCAGGAGGCTTTATGCTCAAGCCTGGTTTGAGTGTGCTGATATTGGTAGTTTTGTTTTTTGGAGCGTTCTGCAGTCACGGAAATGGAGATGATAAGAAAGCCAAAATAAAAACAGATGAATTAGGTCATGAAAGGTGTGAACTGTGTGGGTTTCGCCTTGATGTCTGTAATTGCTCCTGCAGGAGATGTGGAAAAGCCTTCAGAGAAAAGAGGCTTGTTGCCCGAAAAGGAATAAGAAAAAAAGGACAACAGGATGCCCCGAGTGGTAAAGACCCCCAACCCAGAGAAGCTTATTTATCGACTGAGTATACTTGCCAGTGTGAAGAAAACCAGCCGGCTCCTGAGCCTCCATCTGATCCTCGACTGAAGTCTGGTTGCAGGAAAAGGGTTATTGCTATTGATGGGCCTTCAACCAGTAAAATGGCTTTATTGGATTTATCCGGGGGTGGCTTTTCTGGTGAGGCGGTTCCTGTTCCCGTTTTCGTTCCCGACACAGAGAATCAACTGGACTGTGAATGGATGAACCAGCCGACTGATCTCAGCGGTTTCCAGCAGCAGGTTCCCATTGTCGTTGTGCCTCCCTACCAACAACAAGCATCTCAAGCTTCTTCCTTCAATGTCTGTCATCTGCAAAATAATATGGTGCCAATCACCTTCCAGGCTTCAAATACGCTTGTTCTACATTTACAGCAGGTGTTCGTTCAGATTCAGGCCGCTACTCATCAGGACCTGGTTTCAGGGCTGATATTTGAGGGGTGGATGAGTGCACATGCTCAACCACTGGGCAATGTTAATACCCTGGATGATGGTTATTATGTCCTGGCTCTTCCTAATCCTCAGGGAGGTTTTTTCATTACCCTTATTGTCGTAGAAGAAAAAATGACCTTTGTTTTTCTTCTGAATCAGGTTGGGGAAGTGGGTGGCTATGTCAGTGATAATCAAAGCCTCATTATTTGGGGGATCAATAACTACCTGAATGCGATGGGAGGACGGCTTTACCGGATTTTGTTACCTATCACCATCGATGTGCTCAATTACATGCTGGAGACGGCTGTTGCTGCTTTTGATCAGATGTGCCCGGATGAAGAAGCAGGAAAAAATTTGCTGGTGGCTGATGACGATAACGAAGTGATCCTGGTTGCTGATTCCCCCATGGGACATGACGTAGCTATTCGTCAGTGTTTTATGAATCAAATGTCTAACGGTCCACAAAAGATTCCGTTGCCTCAGGGGGTGGATGAATCTCAACTTCCGGAGTTATACGCCTTGATGCAGCTTATGGAAGTGGGTCATGCCATGAATGCTCTTGAAGTGGCTCTTGAGGTCGAAGAAGTTCCGGCGTTTAACTCGATCCAGCAGTTAATGAACACTGCACTGGGACAAGGAGTCTTTATCATGGTGATTCAGGCACCAAATGAGCAGGCATTTGTTGTGATCATCTCGGCTAACACCTCCGGCATGACGTTACGAATGTTGTGCTTCTCTGACAACCTTCGAGAGCGAGCTTCATTGAGGGCTGTCAGCGGTCTGGTTTGTGAATGGAATAAAGCATTACAGGTGCTTGTGTGCATTCTAAGAGCGGGCCACAGCGTCAAGGTTTATCGATTAAGGTCGAGTGGTGACGGTAACAATTAATTTATCTGTGGATATGAGTGCTTTTAATCAAAAAAATTGAACATTAACCATTTTTTAACGATTAATAAGTGCACTAATAAGTCTATGAATTTATTGGATATTAAACGACTTATGTGCATAATCTACAGAAGTCTTAACCGATAATTACCCGTTAGTCAGGAATTCTAATGCATACGCTGGAACGTTTGTCAGACTATCGATTTACTGCATCCCAGTTGGGGCGATTCAGACAGCTGGGAGAGTTCCGGGGGCGTCAACCTCACACCTTGCGTCAGCAAGCTGAGATTCTGGATACGCTCAGGCAGGTGGCCACCCTTGAGTCTGTGGAATACGGTAATAGCCTTGAGCGCATCTCTGTCGGCAAAGAGGCGTTGAGAAAGCTGGTTCAATATGAGATCAAACCGGGCACGCCTCCAGAAAGGCAAATAGCAGGTTATCGTGATGTGCTGGATATGGTGACTGAACCTGCTGAGCATACCAATGTGTCCTCAGGCTTGATCCGGCAGCTTCATGCCACCCTCTATAGCCACTTTCCTCATGAAGGTGGACGCTGGAAAGCGACCAATAAAGATATTGTGGAACGGGACTCCCAGGGAAACCGAATAGGCGTTCTTTATCGAACGGTCCCAGCGGCAGACACACCGAAAGCGATGGAGTTTACAGTAGCGCTCTATCATCAATGTCTGGATAAGACGATAGAACCTCTGTTGGTAGCGAGCTGTGCTGTATTGGATTTTCTTTGCATTCATCCTTTCAGTGATGGCAATACCCGTATTGCTCGTTTGATCGCTACTTTGATGCTTTCCCTGAACCATTATGACGTCTGTCGCTACATCAGCCTGGAAAGAATCTTTGCCCAGAATGAACAGGCTTATCTGGATGCCTTGCAGCTCAGTGTGAAAGGTTGGCATGAAGGTACTCATAACCCTATGCCATGGGTTAACTTTTTTCTGGACAGTGTGATCAAAGCCTATGAAGAGCTTGAGCAGAGAGTGGATGCACTGCAAAACCAGGGAAGCCGGGCACCTAAGTCACAGTTGATTGCCATGGCGATTGATAATGCCGATGGGCCGTTTTCGGTGGCTGATATTTGTATTCAGCTGCCCACCGTCAGCCGGGAACTGGTGAAGAAAGTAGTGCAACAAAAGCGCAAGGATGGAGAGCTGAAGTCAGTAGGAAAAGGTCGAGGCGCTCATTGGGAAAGAGTTGGTTGAACAGATTAAAGGGCTCTTGAAAGAGCCCTTTTTTAACACATTAGCCCGAATGTTCCATCAACTCCCTTAGAGCGGCAAAGGGCAAGCGAGAACGGGAGCATGTTTATGAAATATCCGGGTTAAATCATTCTACTCAGAACATCATTCTCTGGCTTATCCATAAACCGGTGTTTTAATGCACCGAGAATATGCAGGGCAATGATTGCCAGAAAGACATAGGGAACATAGCTATGGAAAGTATGGAGTACTCCAGCCAGTTCTTTATTGTTTTCCATCAACTCTGGCAGTTGGATGCCAAAGAAGAATATATCGTGCCCCCCGGCGTCTGACATGGTGAAGCCACTGAGAGGAACGATAATCATCAGGGCATAGAGTGAAAAGTGCGTGATTTTGGCCAGCATCTTTTCATGGTTAGGCAGGCCTTTGGGCAGAGAAGGAGTCTTGCAGAAGAGTCTGACCAGAATGCGGACGGCAACAAGAATCAACACAAGAATACCGAACGATTTGTGCCAAGGGTAAATGTCATATTTATAACTGACATCCTGGGAAAGGTTGGCCATATACCAGCCACTGCCAATCATTCCCAGCACTGCAATAGCCATCAACCAATGGATTAGCCGCAGCAGGGCCGGATATTTTTCAGGCGTCATAGATGTATCCTCTGGAATAGTAGGTGCGTACGGCTCAATGTTTATTTTTTTTATCCAAAGCAGCCATGAGCGAAGAAACTCATTTCACGCATAAGGATGAAATTATTTTTACTTTAAACCGTGGTCATGTCACGCAATTCCGGCAAAGTATAGACGCTGGATAGTCAGTGTCTCAGGGATGAGGCCGACAGTCATGGAAAATGACCGTCGGGATTTGAATGGCAGGTAAATCAGTTGCTGGTGATCTGTTTGATGGCACTGCTGTAGAGTCCATCCAGGCTTTCAGAGTCCGAGACACATAATCCCAAGTCTCTTAGCAGACCGTCTTTCAGTCCGTATATCCAGCTGTGAACGGTCAGATCCTGCCCACGCAGCCAGGCATCCTGAACAATGGTGGTCTGGCAGACATTGAGCGCCTGTTCCACAACATTCAGTTCATACATACGCTCGAACACATCTTCCTGACTGTCCAGAGTATTCAGGAAAGGCTGATGCTTGTGTTGTACATCCTGAACATGACGCAGCCAGTTATCAATCAGTCCCAGCTTGCGGTTTTTAACGGCTTCCTGAACGCCACCGCAGCCATAATGACCGGTTACTATGATGTGCTCTACCTTCAGGTAATCAACAGCATACTGAATAACAGAAAGGCTGTTCAGGTCGGTATGAATGACCTGGTTGGCCACATTCCGATGAACAAACAGTTCACCTGGAACCAGCCCGGTAATCTGGTTGGCAGGTACCCGACTGTCGGAGCACCCTATCCAGAGGTACTTGGGGGCCTGCTGGTGGGACAGGTGTTCAAAAAAATCCGGCTCTTTTTCCCGAACAGAGGCTGACCATTCGCGGTTTTGGTCCAACAGATTCTTGAGTCTGCGCATGGGAGGCTTCCGTATCTGAATTGACTGTAAAAAGGCAGCGATTATCTGGAGTAAGGATCCAGTTAGGCTGCACTTTTCGTCACGTCGATAAACAGTGCAGCTATCGCCACTCAAATGGGTGATTCCATGCTAGCAAAGGAAGATACCGGTTCAGAGTATCTTCCTGTAGTCATTTGTTAACGGTACTGATTCACCTGGTCTCTGAGTTCAATGGCAGCGGCTCTGGCTGCTTCGGCGAAGTTTTCATCATGACCGGCATAAATAATGCCACGGGATGAATTAACGATCATGCCTTCACCTTGACTGTTCAGGCCATTCTTGACGGTGGCTTCAACGTCTCCACCCTGGGCACCCAGACCGGGAACCAGAAAGGTCATATCTCCGGTAATGGATCGAATGCGCTTGAGTTCTTCAGGGTTCGTGGCACCTACAACCAGTAACAGGTTGTTATGCTTGTTCCACTCTTCTGTTGCCTTGCGGGCAATGACTTCATACAGAAAGTCGTCACCGACCTTGAGGTTCTGAATGGCTGCAGCACCGGGATTGGAAGTACGGCACAGAATGACCGTACCTTTATCTTCATAGCGGGTGAAAGGTTCGATGGTATCAATGCCCATATACGGGTTTACAGTGATAGCGTCCGCTCCGTAACGTTCAAACGCTTCAGTGGCGTACTGATCCGCTGTGCTGCCGATATCACCACGCTTAGAATCAAGAATGACAGGAATATCGGGGTAGTTATCCTTGATGTATTCGATCGTTTGAGCCAGTTCATCTTCAGCTCCACGGGCATGATAGTGGGCTGCCTGAGGTTTGTAAGCGCAAACTAAATCAGCAGTGGCATCAATAATGAAGCGGTTGAATTCCAGAATAGGCTGCTCAAGCGCCTGAATGTGAGCGGGAAACTTCTCGGGTAAAGGGTCCAAGCCTGCGCAGAGCAAAGAATTGTTCTTACGCATAGCAGCCTGTACCTGATCCAGAAAACGCATAGCAAAGCCTTATGTTGCAGTGGACGATGTCTGGGCGTGCAGTGTAACAGATTGAAGACAAGGTTTGTTGTGGCTTTAGGGAAATTTGCCAGGCATAGCCCGGCAAGCTTCGATTATCAGGCTTTTGAAGGAATACTCTCTGTGACAATCGGTGGGTTGTCGTGGGAGTAATACTGTGGAGGAGGCGTTGCAGGAGCTCGTACCAAAGAGGCACTGGATTCAACTCGAACCTCTACACCCTCTTGCGTGGGTCTGTCTGCAAGAGCGGTATTGTCTTTGTAATGCTTCTTTCTCAGTTTGTTGTGAGTTCTGTGCCAATCGTCGTTTTTCTCCAGAAAGTCCCCTATGGAATCACCATTGAAGAGGCTGGGGTAGAGTCCGAAGACCGGAGCATTAAGGTCCTCACTTCTTGTCAAAGAGTAACCATAATTGCGGTACTCATCGTAAACCTTTATGGCGGAAGAAATACCTTTGGCCAGGTTGATTCCTGCACCAATGGCAGGAGCCATTCCCAGCAGTTTGCCCACCAGTGGGTTAGCCGTGGTAATCACGGCATAAGTTGGCAAGCTCAAAGCTACAGCTCCGGCAAACTGAAAACCCCGGACGGTTCTGTCTGCGTGCTTTTTGGCATTGATCTGCCATGCGTTAGGCAATAGCTTATTCATTCCTTTACAGGTGTACTCAACCACTTTGCTAACGGGTTTTCCCGCCAGCCAGCCAACGGCTGCTCCAGGTGCTCCCACTACACTGGTGGTTACAGAAGCGCCGACCAGAGTGCCTCGTAACGGCATGGCAGCAATATAAGCGGCTGTCTTTAAGCCTGACATTATTCTTCCTGATCCTTGCATGCTGTAACTCCTTGTATAGCCGGATTTTATTTATTCACTCATTATCTGTTTTTAAGGGGCTGATTAATCTGACGGAGCAGTTAGACCTGCTGACGATTTTGGTCATAAAAAACCGGGCGTGAAGCCCGATTTTTTAGCGAACTGCTTTAAGTTTCAAGCAGGTGCGGTTGTTTTGCTGTCAGGTCAGGGGTATAGGTCCGCGTGAACAGTTCTTCAGAGCTATTACTGCTGCCTTCCAGGGACAACGTATCCTGAAAACTCAGCTTTTCCTGATATTCCCGTTCCATGTCGTCTCGCTTTTGCTGGTGTCTGGCCGCTTGCTCTTCCAGACGAGGCATTCTGAATAAGTCTTCAAATTTCCCTGTTTTTGAGAAGCGATCAGAATAGTTATGGCAAAGGTCATCCCCGTGATAGATGTTGAGATACAGGTTTTCTACAGGATCCATCAGGTTTTCCTTCAGAGTCTCTGAGGCTCCGTATTTTCTGAGTTCCTGATAAACCGTTTTACAGGCCATCAGATTCTTGATGGTCTTTCCGGTGGCTGTCACCAGCCCCGGTGCTGCATATAAAGCCGTTAGCACGGGATTAGAAAGTGCCTGCATAACCACCAGAGGAGAGCCAATGATAGCGCCTGCAGTCTGGAGAACCTTGACCGTTCTGCGAATGTGCTTCTGGGTATCAATCTGGTTCTTCATGGTTCGGTTTTTATTGAGCCTTTTACAACCCGCTTCAACGACTTTACTGACCAGCTTTCCGGCCATGAAACCTGCGGCGGAACCGGGCATGCCAACCATGGTGGTGAGTAATCCTACTCCGTCAGCAATGCCTCTTAATGGGCTTGCAGCGGCGTATAGGGCTGTTTGAATACCGGCACTGATTCTTCCTGCTCCTTGCATAATCTGTACTCCTTGGGTGTGCTCTCGAATAGTTATGGTCCGAGTATGCCAAGAGGAGGAGGCGAAGTGACTGACAGGGCTGTCAGTATTACTGGCAGAATATATAACTTATTGAAATAAAAGATATTTATTTGAGGTTTGCCGGGCTCAAGGCCCGGCTGATTGTATCAGGCGTTTACTACTTTAAGCGGTACAACCGACGGTGTGAAAGGGCTTGTGATAACGGTTTCCAGACTGTCATGTGCCGTTTGATCGACCGGATCAAAAGCACTCAAGAGTGTTTGCTTTCTTTCTTTCCTGTCTTGCTGTTTTCAGCTGATCTTGACGCTTTTGTTCCAGGTCTTCACGGATTTTATTGTGTCTGGCCTTTCGGGCTTTAGCAGTAGGTTTTTCCATATGCTTTTGAGCAAGGCCCCAAAGCTGCGTGTTAACTTTTTCCGATGTTGCAGATTCTGATAAGTCCAGTTTTACCAAATCACTGATTGAATCAGCATACCTATGCCAGATGTCTTCACCGTGATAAATATCCAGGAAGATATTATTAATGGGGTCAAAAAGGTTTTCTTTGGCTGTTTCTGAAGTGCCATATTTCCTCAGTTCTTGGTATACCGTCTTGCAGGCACCCAGATTTCTGAGCGTATCTGTGACAGTTGCTACCGAGAACTGGATCGCTGCAAGTGTTGAGAAAACAGGGCTTGCTGCTACTTTCACAGCGATCAGCGGAGCACCAAGGATCGCACCTGCCGTTTCAAGGACTTTTACGGTGCGGCGCACATGTTTCTGGGTATCAACACGAGGGTTTTCTTCTCTTCCCTTGTTAATCCTGTTACAGATGGCTTTAACCGCCTTGCCGACCAGTTTTCCTGCCAAAAAGCCTACGCCAGCACCTGGCAGGGCGGCATTAGTGGCCAAAGTTGAGATGCCTGTAGTCAGACCTCTGATGGGGGTAGCTGCAGCATAAAGCGCGGTTTGAATACCGGCACTGATTCTTCCTGATCCCTGCATAATATGTACTCCTCGTAACTTCTATTCCATGCTTGTTCACCGAGTATGCAAGGGTAACGTCCCGAAATGACTGACAAAGTTGTTAGCTCGTCGGCTTCAACAGAGCAAGAAGGGGTTCACTGAGCGTTGGTCAAACTGACCATTTCACCGTTCACTGGGAGACCATAAAATGCATTGCAAATGCAGGGATATAGTTGTCTGAGTGTTGTGCTCATTCATCAGTCCCATATGGTTTCGGTAAGAGCCGACCCCGGTTCTCTGGCCCCGGGCAGGAGAGAGTTGATGCAGAAGTTAGTCGTACCAGATCTGCAGCAGGTGGAAGTCTGGCTGAATCAGGCCGGCCATGAGTCCTGGATGTGTGATCATTGTGAAGGATTGCATGTCGCGTCGCTTCAGTCTCTGGATGGCATTCTCGATAGCCGTTTGTTTATTGAGCCATTCGGCATTCTTTTTTCTACAGAACTGGATTTGAAAGCTGCCTCCGCGTTTTCCGTACAAGCTGACTTGACCCGTCTCAACCTTGGCTTGCCCATGCTCAAACTTTTTCTGGAGATGCTGGATTCCGGTCACCTTTTGCTGGTGGCTTCCGATGTCATGATGACCACTAAAGGTATTTGTTACAGTCAGTTCTGTGAATTTCTGGAGATGACTCTGGACGCCAAGAGCTGGTTATACAGGGAGTGTCAGAGCCTGCAATACATCCTTTCCGAACAAGAGCATTTCGTCCCTCCGGTGGAGGGCAAG
Source organism: Endozoicomonas sp. (assembly GCF_051008435.1). Taxonomy (GTDB): domain Bacteria; phylum Pseudomonadota; class Gammaproteobacteria; order Pseudomonadales; family Endozoicomonadaceae; genus Endozoicomonas_A. The sequence goes on from NZ_JBPCXO010000521.1 coordinate 43,412, forward strand.
TTTTCGTTCCATTAAGTGCGGATATTTGCCCGTTTTCAGAAGAAAGGAAAATAAAGCGCTGACGGTTCTGGCGAAACTTTCCATTTGGCCTAATGTCATACAGTCATCCTTCTGATGCGGGAAGTTCGTAACGTGTCCAATGCCACTCTTTTCTGTATCTGTGCTCTGGTTTGGGGTTCTACCTGGTATGCGATCAGCTGGCAGCTGGGTAGTGTTGACGCCATGTGGTCTGTTGCATACCGATTTCTGCTGGGGTCTGTGTTGTTATGGATTGTTTGCCAGCTCCGGGGTGGTATTCCCCGTTATACCCATCAACAACATCTCCGTTTCTTTTTCCAGGGATCATTTCTTTGTGGGCTCTCCTACTGGCTGATTTATGAGAGCGAGAAATTTATCAGTAGTGGGCTTTCAGCACTGATTTGTACGGGCATTCTTTATTCCAATGTAGTGATTTCCCGTTTCTGGTTGGGTCATGCGGTTAAACGCTCTGTGCTCATAGGCGCATTATTGGGCAGTGTCGGTGTATTTATGGTGTTTCTTCCCCAGATCACCTTGATTGATTCAGATCCTCAAGAATTGAAAGGACTGGCTCTGGCATTGGGCGCAGTATTGATGTTCTCTCTGGGCAGTGTGTCTTGTGAAATTAACGAGAGAGATGGTTTGTCGGTCATACCCGTGACGGTATTCGCGATGTTTTATGGTGGGGTCGAAATGGGGCTGCTGGCAATGTTTCGAGGTATCCCGCCTACATTTGATTTCAGTCCGGGTTATCTGGTTTCCCTGGTTTATCTGGTGATATTTGGCTCAGTAGTGGCCATGACGTCTTACCTTGCCCTGATCCAGCGAATGGGGTCTGACCGAACCGCTTATGTCGACATCATTTACCCCATCATTGCCTTGTTAATTTCCACTGTTTTGGAAGGCTATGAATGGACAATAGTTTCTGTGCTGGGTGTAGTCGTTATTTTATTGGGTAATTTGCTCGCTATGGGAAACCGTTTCGATAGAAGCAAAGTTGAGACTTCCTGCTAAGCTGTTTTTTTTACTCTGAAATTTACTGGCGCATCTATCCTTCACACGACGCCACTCGTGTTGAGTATTGAAACTATGTCGAATGTTTTTCTTTTCTGCCACTGTTCCATTGTGTGGGGTACTACCTGGTTTGCAATCAGCAAGCAGCTAGGAGTCTGTCGGACTTAGCCGACCGTAGCGAGAAAAAGTCCGGTTTGAGACAGTTTTTATGATTATTTGAGGCGAATAGCGAGCTATTCAACGAAAAGAATCATAAAAAATGGCCAAATCCGG
>NZ_JBPCXO010000522.1:0-2181 GCF_051008435.1 Endozoicomonas sp.
GGATTTGGCCATTTTCTATGATTCTTTTCGTTGAATAGCTCGCTATTCGCCTCAAATAATCATAAAAACTGTCTCAAACCGGACTTTTTCTCGCTACGGTCGGCTAAGTCCGACAGACTCCTAGAAAGGTTATTTGTATTGACTGAACAGTTCGGCTTTGTCTTCTCTTTCTTGCTTCAGGGTCAGAGCAAGAAACAGAATAGCCATGCCACAGGCGGCCAGAATTAACATAAAGCCACCGCTCCAGCCCATCATGTCGACAATGACACCCATGGCCAGATTGGCAAACAGAGCCCCTCCCAGGTAACCAAACAGGCCGGTCAGACCTGTAGCGGTTCCAGTGGCCTTCTTCGGTGCTGAGTCTGCTGCCTGCAGACCGACCAGAACCACAGGCCCATAAATCAGGAAACCCACAAAAATGAGACAGAGGTTGTCAATCATTGGGTTACCGGCCGGGTTCTGCCAGTAAATGACAATCGCGATGCAGACCAGGGCCATCATCCACATGCTGACGGGGGCGCGACAGCCTCTGAAATAGCGGTCACTGGCCCAGCCACACAGAAGAATGCCGGGAATGCCGGCAAACTCATAAAGGAAATAGGCCCAGCCACTCTGAGCCATTGAGAAACCTTTCACTTCTTTCAGGTAGGTAGGTGCCCAGTCCAGAACTCCGTAACGCACCAGATAGACAAAGACGTTGGCCAGCGAGAGGTGCCAGAGTAATTTATTGTTGAATACATATTTGAAGAAGATGTCTTTTGCCGACATTTCCTGCTCGTGGTGATGCTCGTCATAGGATTTGAGCTTGTCGCCAGTCCAGGCTTCGATACTGGGCAATCCACAGGACTGGGGCGTATCTCTTAATAACGTCCAGGTAATGCCAGCTAGAACCAGTGCCACTACACCGTGAAACCATAACTGTGATTGCCAGTCGCCAAACATGTAAACAGCAAAAATAGCCATGGGGCCGACTAAGCCGGCACCGAGGTTATGTGAGGTGTTCCAGTATGCCCATTTAACTCCTCTCTCTTTTACAGAGAACCAGTGTGTCATAACACGACTGCCTGCGGGATAGCCCATACCCTGGAACCAACCGTTAAGAAACAGCAGTACAAACATGGACGTGACGGTGGCTGTGGAAAAGGGAACCGTTCCCATAAATATCATGGTCAGGGCGGAGAGAATCAGGCCAATACTCATGAATTTCCGAGCGTCACTTCGATCAGACAGGTTGCCCATCAGGAACTTGCTGAAGCCATAGGCAAAAGAGACTGCGGATAGAGCCAGGCCGAGCTCGGACTTGGTAAAGCCCTGCTCAATCAAGTCAGGCATGGCCAGAGAGAAGTTTTTACGAATCAGGTAATAAGCGGCATAGCCAACAATGATGCCCAACAAAACCTGCATACGAAGTTTCTTATAGGTTTCATCAACTTCATTGGACGCAATCTGCTCCTGGTGAGCAGGCGGACTGAGAAACCCCAGCATAGGAAGTACTCCCGAAATGTTTTCGCTATAGCCATTTACCCTGGGCACAGGATGACGACAGGGTAGCCAAGAGTCACGGCGTGCCTTCCTTTGGGCCGGCAATTGGATCCATGGCTGAATGATCTGGAACAGCTTCTCTCTCAGTGCCTAAGAATCATTAATGCAGGTGGTAGGCAAAATGATGTTCCTGGCTTATGGCTGTTGAAAAGAGAAAAGCGGCCTTATAAGACCCACAGGCTCCGTGCTCAGACGATCCTGTGGGAGGTTATCCAGAATAATTCCAGTCCAGATTTACGATTTAGCAAGTCGAAAGTTTAAAAATAAATTGAAGTCAGAAGGTTGTTTAATAAATAGAACTATCGTTTCTTCTTTTAAATGCCTCAGATGTTATAGTTGTCAATCATGGCCTGAATCTCTCCAGACTCACGCATTTTTTCAAGTGTGGTATTCAATTGGTCAATGACTTTCTGGTCTGTGTCTTTGTTCATAGCCAGCCAGAGACTGCTTCTATTAAAGGTGTGTACGGGTTTAACCGGCACTTTGAAGTTGGCTGCTACGTAAGGTGCAGTGAGGGTTTGAAACAGTATTGAGTAATCTATGATTATCTATCATAATCTCACACTATGGATAAGAGATTAGTCAAGATTGGTGAAGCAGCTCGCTTGCTGGGTACTGACCACTCAACATTGAGGAAGT
>NZ_JBPCXO010000523.1:0-35680 GCF_051008435.1 Endozoicomonas sp.
GTTTATCACCCAAATCTGCACACCCAAAAGTAAGTTCCGCCCATTGTTCAGGAGGTAATGGCAACATAACCTTGACTCATCGCTGAAAAGGATAAGTCAAGTTTGGGATTTGTGATAAAGAGATAGAATGAAAGCAGGGGGCGAAAGATATATATCAAGGACGAGCACTACACCGACTGGGAAGAAATTCAACAAAAACATGTTGGTAATTTTTACTTCACCTCAATTTTAAGGGCTATCTACAATCTTCAAGCAGTAGCGAAGGGCTCTGGGAGTGACAAGCAGAAAAAAGCTGGCCTCTATTCAATAGATTTAGACGGAGCCCAGCTCAGCTATAAAATTTGGGGTAATAACTGCGTTTTAATAGAAAATTTGAATATGCAGAGCCAAGGTGCGTCTGAATCTGCGCCAGGTCTATACGCTGTTGAATTCAGCACCAGAAGCAACCAGTGGGAAGCAGATCAGAGGAAGAGGTTACAGCCTAATTATAAAAAGCAAATAGTACATGAACCTTATATTGCAGTCTGCGGTAAATATGATGATCTAACCCAGGCCAGCAACAAGATGGTAGAGCATATTCAAGGAGCATATAAGCTAAGATCTGGACAGGTAGCCTCACGGAGTAGCGCCTATAATCTATTTTGGCAACCAGCAGGGTTCAATGATGACTCAAACGTTGAATCTCTTGCCTCCATCATTCAGCAATCTCAAGAACAAGAAGACGGAGTTAGTTGGCTTGTACAAGGAGAGGGCGCAAAAACTTTTGTAATGGCTTTAGAAAAGCTAAGAGTCAGCAGTCTTGCTATAAAAAAAGCAGGACTTTCTACTCAACCTAGCTATAAGCCTGAGCTCAAGACAATCAATCATCGGGTCTTTTTTTCTTCGCCTAGAGGAAAAGGAACAGGCAAAGATGACCTGAAACGATTATCCGAGCATGCTGGAATGCAATTTATAGGTATCCAGTACAATGATTATGACCTGCAAAATCCAGATATTCGTAAAAACTTCAGAATCTCTTGTGAGAAGGTAGGTGCAACTGCTTTTCTTACTGGGGGTGCTGGCACTGCTGCCCTGAAAACTACAGGAGTCGGCTCTCTAATCAAACTAAGTGAGCAGGCAATGCAAGCACCCCTATACGGCAAAGCAGGGATAGCAGTTATAGGGTTTTTAGCAATTAAAAACGTTGTGTATCCAACACTGAGTAGCTATGGGCGTGCATTCGCTAATTTTGGTGGAAATACGTTTGGCAAGGGAAACCAAAGCTGGCAAGGATAGATACTTAAAAGATACAGACTCTATCTACAGTCTCATGGATAGAGTCTGTATCTGACTTAATGCGGATATTGCTGATCCAGGAAATTAGCTACAGCATCATCATTGCACTCACCAATCACATCGTGATCTGGCAGTTTCGCTTTTAGACGCTCAGTAGCATCCCCCATCACCTGATTTTTACTGATATTGCTGGCCTTCTACACAGCCAGTGTGGCTGTGAACTTTATGCACGCCATTATGGACACCGGCATTCTTTTCTAAGCAGCCTGTGCGGCTGTGAACATACCGACACGACGCTGAATGGTTTCACCTTTTTTCTAAGCAGCCTGTGCGGCTGTGAACGCAATCTGGTTGTTACTTCTGTCGCTAGAGATTTTCTAAGCAGCCTGTGCGGCTGTGAACGACCGGCTGGGCTGGGGTGCGTTTTCCAGAGATTTCTAAGCAGCCTGTGCGGCTGTGAACTTCTGACCGGCACGACTATGCCCTGCTGGGTATTTCTAAGCAGCCTGTGCGGCTGTGAACGTTCACCCTGACTTCTACGAACAGCTCGGAAATTTCTAAGCAGCCTGTGCGGCTGTGAACAGCAGGTAATTACTTTCTGGAAGATTCGGCTATTTCTAAGCAGCCTGTGCGGCTGTGAACTCTGCCTGGAGACAGCCAGGATCGATGCCCATTTTCTAAGCAGCCTGTGCGGCTGTGAACCAATGCGTGGTGCTCTTTGTCATAGTTAAGGTTTTCTAAGCAGCCTGTGCGGCTGTGAACTGACTGTAACTGGTTTTCTTGCAACGACGACATTTCTAAGCAGCCTGTGCGGCTGTGAACTTCAACTTGTGAACTTTTCGCCCCGCATTCGTTTTCTAAGCAGCCTGTGCGGCTGTGAACATTGGAATGAATACCAAGCACTTCTCGATGAATTTCTAAGCAGCCTGTGCGGCTGTGAACCTTGCTCGCTCACTTGATCACCTCCCCACACTTTTCTAAGCAGCCTGTGCGGCTGTGAACAAAAGCGACCTGGAGAAACAAAACGCCGCTCTTTTCTAAGCAGCCTGTGCGGCTGTGAACATACAAGGGCTGATTCCGTTTTGACTTTGACATTTCTAAGCAGCCTGTGCGGCTGTGAACTCGTAGGTATCGTGCCCTGGCAAGGCTGGGAATTTCTAAGCAGCCTGTGCGGCTGTGAACATTCACCGAAGATCTGACCAAAACCGATTTGTTTTCTAAGCAGCCTGTGCGGCTGTGAACGTCAGTGCAGGCGGTTCGAATCGGGTGTTAATTTTCTAAGCAGCCTGTGCGGCTGTGAACTTGATCGCTTCTTCTGAGACTTCCGCCAGTTTTTTCTAAGCAGCCTGTGCGGCTGTGAACTTTTAACGGGGAAGAGGTTGAGGCCATTGAGTTTTCTAAGCAGCCTGTGCGGCTGTGAACCATTAGCCGCCACCGCAACCGCCTGCTTTTCTTTTCTAAGCAGCCTGTGCGGCTGTGAACTGGGACATGTCCTGCACACCATCGCCGAATTTTTTCTAAGCAGCCTGTGCGGCTGTGAACGGTGGGGGCAACCGGACCAACCACCAGAATCTTTTCTAAGCAGCCTGTGCGGCTGTGAACGTGAATCTCCCGCCACCAAGCCTTTCGGCTATTTTCTAAGCAGCCTGTGCGGCTGTGAACTACAAATTCAAAAAAGGCGGGGGCGTGGTGAATTTCTAAGCAGCCTGTGCGGCTGTGAACAGTTAGGTGTACATCAGGTAACAGCCCGTTTTATTTCTAAGCAGCCTGTGCGGCTGTGAACGGGTCCAATGTTTTCACCCAACTTAACAAAGTTTTCTAAGCAGCCTGTGCGGCTGTGAACGAAGACTCAGAGCTGCCGCAGGATTTTGAAGATTTCTAAGCAGCCTGTGCGGCTGTGAACGGGTGTTAATGGTGATAACACACCTCGGGAATTTTCTAAGCAGCCTGTGCGGCTGTGAACGGAAGCCATTACCAAGGCCACTGAGGCCAGATTTTCTAAGCAGCCTGTGCGGCTGTGAACGGCTCAGGAACACCAGGACACTGAGGACGCATTTTCTAAGCAGCCTGTGCGGCTGTGAACCATGAATATCTGGTCTATTACCACCACGATCATTTCTAAGCAGCCTGTGCGGCTGTGAACATGCTATTTTCTGGTTTTGAGTTTCTCATGATTTTCTAAGCAGCCTGTGCGGCTGTGAACTGTAGTCTGAACGTCTCATCCCCAGAGACTCTCTAGCCTCCAGCCTGAAAATCCTTTTTTACCCAATATTTTTCACCCACCTATAACCCATTGATTTTTATATATTTTTAAAAACCATTATTTTTTTGGTTAAAACCAGGGTAAAGCTCCCTGCCCTGCCAGCCCATAAGGTGTAAAAGCAGCGGTTCCAGAGGAAGACTGCTCCAACCTCTCTTCCTGAATAAACAGTCGAAAGCGCTGTTCACTGCTCAGGCTTTTCATCCAGATATAAGGCGCTTTGGTAAGTTGAGGTGAGAAGTTCTTCCTTTCCTCCCGAGCCTCTTCCAGAGAAATGCCCTTTCGTTTCGAGGCTCTGCGGGCCAGACGCTCTCCACTGGATTTAGGATTCAGGCGTTTATAACGAATATACCCATTGACCGATTCAGGCACAGGCCTGATGGATGTGATATGCACATAATCCATCAGACGTTCCAGCCACAGCTCAATAGCCAACTGACTCAATATCGGTTTATCCGGCGCAAAAATACGGAGCTTGCGACCCAACCGAGGCTGCGTTGCACTGAACTCAGGAAAACTGACACCTATTTCACTCCGACCATCCAGACCTTTATTGTCCACCAGAGCCAGATGCACTTGCTGGTACACCTTTTCCCAGAGAAAATGATGCCCAATCTCGCCGCCAGGCAGCAGAGTGATATCCAGATAGACTTTCATGCCCACTCCTATTTATCACTCTGGCCAAATACACCACCACGTACGAGTACCGCCATCACATAGTGTTCATCTTCAACGCTGCTTAATGAATTCCCTCTGGCCCAGCTGTCAAAGAAAGTATAAAAATCCATCTTTTTGGCGGGAGTACGGAAGGCTTTGCCAAGACTGGTCACTGCACCATAGGGCTCCACGGCAATCGGGCCTGCGCTCTGCTCAATATCGTCAAATTCCGGATACCAGGTATCGATGGTTCTCAGGGCATTACCCAGTTTCTGGGAGTGCATGGCCGCCATGGCGTTCACACAATAAAGAATTTTACTTTTCTTCCCTTTGCCTTTGTCCAACACCAGCTCTTCACTGGGATAGACTTCCTGGGCTCTGCCTGCCTGAACGTGGCAGACAATATCCAGCATCAGAAACTCGTTATCGCTGGAGAGTGCATGAGCAATACGATCCGCTAAAGCGGCCAGCGCCGGATTGTCTTCTCCCTGGTCAAAATCACGTACAGAAAAATCCAGTGCATTAAAATTCCACGTCTGCTCAGCCCCTTTGTTCAACGCACTGACCTGAACGTCTATATTTTCAGCGCCCACCCGGTTTCGCCAAAGAAAGCGGGCATTAGCAAGGTTCAGGGCATAACGTCGTGCCAGCTCCTGAAAACCTTCCCGGCTGATATAGCCTTTTGCCGCCTGCTCATAACTCTGTTTGAAACCTGCATGATTACAGGCAGAAGGTTGGCTCACCCCGCCCAGCACTTTCAGGGTAAAGTGCAATTTCAGAGTATCCTGATCCGGCCCCAGCGCGCAGGAATCCACCGTTTGCAGATTGGGTTTATCCACTTCTGCATTCAGTTTCGCAGGGTCGTTCTGCACCGCTGCTTTAAGGCGATTGGAAATCGTACCTCGCACCGATTTTTCCTGAAGTTTAAGAGGTGTACAGTTTTCCCGGTTATCCCACTGAGTGCCGTACAGGTAGCCATCGGAGGGTACCAGTTTTTTCTCAAAAGCCAGTACAGAGGCCATTGCTTGTTTTGCTGCCATGAGCGTTCTCCACGAATTAAAAGTTAACGTTAAAAACCGTCCGGTTCTGATTCAGTTTCACCCAGGGTGGAAACACCTTGTTGACAGAGGTAAAGCCGATTTTCAGCGTCGTAGTGATAGCGCCAGATCAATTGATCCAGCTGTTCGAGTTGATAAGGCATTTGAAATTCACCGAGAGTGACTACGCTCTCGGCAAAACAGTGTGGAGTGTCCGGGTCACGCTGATTTTTCGCCGAACCCAGTTCAGTGATAGCCTGAAAACCCACAGCAACAGGGACTATCCAGCCTTTCTGACCGTCAGGCCCCACGGTTCTACGCTGGCTCTGCCATTCATGCTGCCCCCCCTCTTTCCCCGATTCCGATTTAACACACTGATGATGAACCGCGAGGTAGTCCAGCATAGCGTCCATAGCATCCTGGCCACAGGCCATTGCCGACTGCATAAGATCACGACGTTCCAACAGACAGTGGCCCGGCATCAACTTGTGCTTTAATCGATTAAAAGACTCTGGGCCATTTTCTCGCACCTGCTCAATGACAGGCTCATGGAAATTGTTAATATCGCCACCCGCTACTTTCATAGCAGCGCTCAAGTAATGACTGACTCGCTCCAGCAGGGTATCGATATTGTTCTTATGGAGTTCGATACCCGATACCTCCAGTACCAGGCTGACCACCAGATGACAGCGAGCTTCCTCAATAAACGCCGGGCGCTTGCCATCTTTATCCAGAGGGTTTGCGGTCCCTACAATGGAAGAAACATAATCCCCAGGCCCCTTATAGGTGTGCAGCTGAATGTTGTGACAGGTCACTCCGGTCCCCTCAAAACACAAGTCGTTAAACAGTGCTTCCTCCCGCAGTTTGCGCTGCAGGGCATGGGAAAAGCCCAGCCAGGCGGTCATGGCCGGGAAACCGATCGTACAAGGACTGGAAAGCGCATTAGCGTTCAACACGTTAAGCTGGGGTATTAATAACAGGTTTCTGCTCATCTAAGCGCCTCCTGTCGTTTTTCAACCAGAGTTTGAATATAAGCCACTTCAGCATGAGCCAGTTTGATGGCATTGCGAATTCGAGATGAGTAACCCAAGGCGATCCATCTCGCTATATCCACCACCAAGGGTTCGAGCCAGTGCTCTTCCTGCTCTCTTTTGGCTTTACATTGATCCAGTAGCCAGATGCTCTGATGTTCCGGCAACTGGCTGCTTTGCGGGTAGTACTGGTCAGCCGCCGCCTGCCTCACGGCCCACATACGATGAATAACCCGATCCAGAAGTTCATCTATACAGAGGTCCCTGCCTGCTTCCAGATTTTTGCGGGGAATCTTTGAATCAATTCCGGCTTTGAGAATTCGATGAAGCTTTTTGAACGCCTCATGACCTTCCCGGTAAAAGATAGATTCTTGAAAGAAATCCGATTTCGGGAAATGAACATCACGGTCATATAATTGGGGCGGCATAGAGAGCAACAGATGAGCTTTGCCGCCATATCTGTTATTCAGAACACTGATATTCTGAGGCTTGGTACCGCCATAACCCATGGTAGTAATGTCGTAAATTTCTGCAAACCCCTCTTCGCTGTACTGATTTTTTTGCTTCAGTTCCCTGAGTGTTTTGGATTTTACCGAAAAACGAATATCGTCAATTCGATTCCGCAACTCATAAAGAACGCCTGAAGGGGTCAGAACAGAAAGCAGATGATAATCGCCGTCTACTGGAAAATAGACCTGTTTGATTTTAGAGCTGGTCACCGTTTCGGTGTCACTGGATGTCATGGCGAGAAAGCCATTTCTCAGAGTTTCATAAGGCGCAGAACCTATGGTTAACAATTCTTTAGTCAGCGTGCTCTCCTGTTCAATATGATCCAGCAGACTCTGCCCGTCAGCCATTTCCAGGGTCAGAAATTTATGCACATCCAGTACGGCGGCATTCCCCAAAGCATCCGATTCCACAGATACATTACCGGTCCTCAACAAACCATCAGCCCTGCACTCAGACTGAGCAATAACCGGTGTCACATAACCATTTTTATTTTTGCGGGCACTGGGGTGGCTGAATGTGCAGGGGTGGGTAGCGATACTGATTTGACCGGCTCGTTTTGCCGCATCGGGAAGCCAGGTCTCTTTGGAAAAACGCTCCTCGCATTCTGTTTCAAGACTATTGACCTGATCGGCCGACATGGAGGTTTTGATTTTGGATTTAAGCCAGGCTTCCTTGCGCTCTGCAAAGAATTGCCGAATGGCGGGGTCAGACATGATCTCTTGCTCTCTGATTTAAAGCTGAGCCTGGAACAACTCCAGGCTCGGAGTTGACGTTCAGGCTGCATCAATCCATTTCTGCTTCTGCCTTAACAGGGGTTCGACATTAGACATAACTTTTCCCACTGAAACCTTTCGAGACAACAGCATATAAAATAGTTCAGGACTCTTGGAGATCAAGGAAAAGTTACAACGTATTCTACTTAAAAAGACACAGGTTTCTTATACAGGTTTCTCCACAGCTTCTAAACTCTTGTAGTTACTATTCAGGGATTCAACTGCCGTAATGCAGCTTAGAAATGTGTTTTTTTAAGAAGGATTCTTTTGTTCACAGCCGCACAGGCTGCTTATAAAGCTACCGACCAGCTACTTTTACCCGACTTCAAGGTCAATTGCCTTATAGCATCGACCTCTTCACTCTCCGCCAGCAGGTTCAGGAAAAAACTGATCTTGCTGTCGGCTTCAATGGATTCCAGGTAATACATACGTAAAACGGCATCAGCAGCTTTTGGAATAGAGGTCTGATCTTTTTCCCAGCGTGCCAGGGTTTGGGTATCCACCCCCAGCACTTCGGCCACGCTCTTCTGGCTCATTCCCATTTCTACGCGAAGAAATCTTACCTCCTCTCCCTGAAGCGCGCTTTTCTTTTCCGTCAGATGTCGTGCAATCAGGCGGTGCAATCCATGCACATCCTCTACGCCTATATAGGTTTCACCGTCAACCTCTTCCATCTGATAGCCGTCTGCAAGATGAATATAAGACAGACCACATTCTGTATAGTGATAACTCATGTTATGACTCCCTCCCTACTGAATAATCACGGTAACAAGGTATGCTGCCGGGTCGTGTTCTGGTCTGCGCAAATCAATCACCAGCTCAATTACATCACCAGAAGAAAAGCCCAACATAGTAAATTTCCATGAACCTTTAGGTGTCTGGCTGGGGTGTTCAGTAACATAGCTCCGGCAAGATTTTAAAACATCAAACACCTGTTTATTACTAACCCTTCGCTCAAGCATCCTCTCTTTGGCATGCAAACTGAACCTTACTGATCCAGTATGATTTTCAGCCAGATCACGTACAATTTTTAGAGCAGAGTTTGCCTTTAAAGGAAACTCTTTAATAGAAACTTTCGTCTCAGCATTCATCAGAATACCTATCAATCTGATAGCTATCACTATGATAGATCATTTTGTTTTATTGTAAATATCCAGAAAGCTATACAGAAGCCAGTCTATCAATTTTTGAACAACCACCTAACCTTCACCTTCACAAAACTACTTCTCCACCAGCCCCAGCTGATCGTTGTACCCGTATTCCCGGTACTTGCCCGGCTCCCGAAATCTCAGTTCACCATAGCGCAGGGACACCCAGGTCAGATTATTGGAATCTGCCTCAGACAACCGCTCTTCCAGCAAGACCGGATAATCACGAAACAGCCAGAGGCGCATTTTTTCCTCGTCACTCAACTCAAATCGCTCAATGCGATACTCATTAGCAGGGTTCTGCTCTTGATTAATAAAGTCTCCATTCACCCGTTTGTCGACAGAGCCTTTCTCATCCTTTTCTACAAAGAAAGTACCCTGCTCTTCCGATACTGCCAGGTAAACGACCTTGGTAGGGGCGCTGTTTCGAAAAGGATTAAAGGCCTGGGACAAACCGGTCAGAAAATAACTCTGACTCAAATAACCCTGCAAACTTTCAGGCCCATAAGCCCCATAGTTTTTCAGATCATGGGCAATGACCGCATGCTCCAGCTGAGCCAGCCTGGATACCCTCTGTTTTGGCTGTTCCTGAATGCGTGGTGTGGCATCCAGGCTTTGATCGAGGGTTTTCAGATCCACCAGCTCTTTTACATCATGGGTTCTGCAGCAGGCACTTTTGTTTTGGGGCGATATTTTCCTTTTGGACTCATAGCCCGGCTGGCTGAAATAAGGCTGCAAGGGTTTGTTGCCATCTTGCAATGTTTTCCAGTTGTACTGCATAAGAGCAATATTTGCCGAATCCACACTGTGCTCCCGGTGTCGTAATACCCGCCCCGCCATCTGCACCAGAGAGCGATAGGAGGAAGGTTCGATCACTGCCCAGTCAAAGTCATGATCGCGTCCCACTTCTTCCACGGGTGTGGCCACCAGAATAAACAACACATGTTTGATAACCTTTTGTCGAGCTAGTGCTGTAAGGTGTCGGCGTATCTCTTCATTGCCAAGCGCTGGATCAACACCCGTTTTTTTCGGTTTTCTTTTTAACACCTGATCCAGATGCTGTTCCTGGGCATTGCGAAGTAAAAGTACCTGCTGACTGTGATAAGCCATCAGGCGAACCGCCACATTTTTCGGGAATGAATGGTTGAGAAGATAGCGGGTAAGAGCCACACAGGGTTTGATATTGGCCATGCGGATAACACCAAAAGACACATTCAACTTTGTCTCAGGGTCTTTAATAGCCTGTTGACGATGCAGATCCAAAGCGGCAGTAGTAATGCTCTTGAACCAGGCTCCCTGCCTGTCTGCCTCCAGCTTTTTACCCTGACTGTCCTGATACTTTTCCAGAATAGGCTGCTGTTCTGCCAGCACTACCCTGCGTTTAGCCGGTTGCTTCTTCAGTTGCTGAACCCGCTTCTCTATAAACAGCCTGTGGGCTTGGGCATACTGACTTTGGGCCTTGTCCAGTCGGGTATGGCTAATAACCTGGGTACTAAACTCATCAATCCACGCACAACCTATAGCGTTACTGACGGTTCGGGTTTTACTGAAAAGATTCCAGCCCTCCCGGTAGGCATTGAAATAACCTTCTGCCATAGCCGGTGGAATGGTAGCGGAAGAGATCATCACCTTTCGCCCCAACATTCCGGCCAGGTGGATCAGGCGACCTATGGCAATGGAATCTGTACCGGTAAAATCATCGATTTCATCAATCACCAGATCAGACGAAAAAAGACGCAAACAGGGCAAAATATATCGCCCCCCACGGGTCGTTTCGGTGGCAGCCATCATATGATCAAGGGTACAGACTAATACCGGCGCATGAAGAAAAGCGCTTTCCCGACTTCCTTTCAAAACCGTCGTCAGCCACGCCTCTGACCTATCCGCTTCGTAGTCTATCTGGCTCTCTTCCTGCAACAGTGGGCTCATAGATTCTGAACCCAAAGAAGATTCATCACTCGGCTCTGTTTTTTTCTTATTGCCCTCATGTAATTCCTGAAAGGCTTTGGAACCGATTAAGACCGCCAGATCATCACTGCTCTTTCTAAAAATACGCTCCCGGTATTCATCCCCGGTCTGCAAGGTTAAGGTTCGCAACCCCAGCGCCAGAATATATCGCAGGCTGTCGCCACTCTCTGACAGCACTCTCATGACTTTGGCATTGGCCAGGGTTTTACCCTTACCAGTGCTGGCAATATTCACCGCAAAAAAACCATATCGCTGATCAGTATGATCCGCTTTCCAGGCTTTAATTTTGCTAACCGCCTGATCCTGCCAGTAAAAAAAACCACCTTGCTTACTGGTTTTTTTCAACTCAGCCGTATCATCAGAGCCCCTGGGCTCTCGCTCAATGGCAGGCAGGTTATAGACGTTGCTGACCGCCTGTTTACAGACACCTAATAGATGTTGATCAAGATTCTGCTTTGTACTCTTTCTGCCCTGTTGATCCTTCTGCGTATTGGCTTTTAATCCTGTTTTGCTCCATGCCTTGTCACTACTGTTTGAATAGTTGTGATCACCCAGCATCAAGGCTAATCGAGCATGATGAAGAATCACCCGGTAGCTGCCATCTTCGAGGCATTGTTTGATCAGCGGCTGTAACGTGATTAACTTTTTTGACCAGCGTATTATTTGACTGAGCCATTGGTCTGAGTCTGTCAACAACCCTTGGGGAAATACCAGACACTTTTCCAACGGATGAGAAACGTTCTGATTTTTATAGTTCCAGCTTTCATCCACGTACTGAAGCAGACTGGCGATAGATTCTGCTTTATCAGGAAGCGTCGTTTTACTTATATCAGGTCGCGGCAGACGATGATGAGAGACGATCAGCCAGGCCACCAGAGAGGCTGCCGGGGGCAGATCGTGTAAAGCCCCGGACCGATCAGCGGCATCGACGTTTTTCAGTTTTTCTTCATCCAGATCACCTCGGGATAGACACTCCAGCCACGAGTCATCCGATCCATCGCCCGATAGTTGCACCAGCCTTTTCAGCAATAAACAGGACACCCATTCATGACGGATAGCGTCAGCCGCCAGCCCTTTGTAGTCCGGTTGCAGTTTCTGTTGAAAACGGGCGCTGGCCTTGCCCCAGTCATGCAGTAGTGCGGCTAAAGCCGTTAAAGTCTGAATAAGCGGCAGATAATGCCAGTCTGCCCGGTCATCGGCTCGAACACGATTCACCTTTGTCCTGTTAACTGGCACCCGACCTTTCTGATCAAACCGACTTCTGTTGCCCACTACCCAGACCAGCTCGGTCCGGGAACGGGAGCGAATCCAGTGACAACTGACTGCAGTGCTTTTTGAGGCGGTTTTTCTTAACTGTTTGCGAACCGCATTCAGCCCTTCCTGGGTGATCAGAACCTGCCAGGTATTGGTACCTATTCGATCCGCAAAGGCATCCAGAACCCGTCGTGTTTTTTTCAGGGCCTTTTTTTCGCACTGGGAGATAAAGGTGACCATCATGATGGTGCTATCGCCTCAAGCTGATCGATATTCAAGGCGACATGCTTCACCTGATTAAACATAAAATCCAGTGCCTTATGATCGGTAAACGCCTGAAGACACTGCTGACGAAATTCCTGCTCGGTGGCACCTTCTTCTGCACAGATAAAAGCCCAGGGCAGAACCAGGGCATCCTTGATCAGGTCAGCCACATCAAACACCAGTGCTCCACGTCGGGTTTTCCCGTGCATCACGGCAAAGCCATGGGGAATACCCAGCACCCAGAGTGTGGTCGCAGCCAGACCATAGGCCAGATAGTTACCATGATTAAGAAAGGCATTGGCCAGGTCTTCCGCTTCCCGGCTGCGGGTAAAATTTTCATACCCGGTACTATTGGCTGCGTGCTTGTATAAATTCTTTGTCAACAAAGCTTCGGTCTGCAGCAACGCTCCGGTATGATCTGCCTGCAGCACTTTACGCTCAAAGCCTTTTAACGCCCGCTCAATCTCCGCTCTGGCACTGTCAAAGCCGCTGCGGTTCAACTCTCGATCCCTGGTCCAGACATTTTGCAGAAAGCTGATCCTTGCCCTCTGAAAATAACGGGCGGCTTCCAGGCGACGATCGTCCTCAAACCAGAACTTCAGCCAGCCCTGCACATACTCTGTGGGTCGATATTCACTCTGGGGGGTCAGCCACTCCACCTCACTGGCCATTAACAGTGGCGTCCCCCCACTGCCACAGAAACCCACCAGAACCCCCGCAGAGGCCAGCATCCTTATAGCCGCCTGGGTAATAGACGTGCCTATTCCCAGCATCAGGCAAGTCGTGTTGGCAATGGGAATATTCCAATACTGGTTCTCCTTCTGTGCTTCTGTGAGGAAAAGAACGCGACCATCCTTTTGCATGATCCGGCATTTCTCCAGATAGTAGATATTGGCCCTTTTGGAATGGAGTATGGCTTTAAGGTCGGTTAACTGGTCCAACGTGTATTACCTCTGGAAACCTTGAGCTTCCAGTGTATAGCCAGAATCATCGCTTGTAGTCCCCTTTCCCGTGAGAGCCCTGGACCCTTTTTTTAGCGACAGAAAAAAAGCCTTATAAATCAACCTATTACATGAAGTAAAAAAATATTGGTAAAAATGGTTATTTTTTCTCTAGCCCTTGTAGGTACAGTTGTTTTTCGATTTAATCTTCAGTTCACTGCCGAGCAGGCAGCTTAGAAATCTTGATCTGTCTGATGAAACTATTGATTCTGGTTCACTGCCGAGCAGGCAGCTTAGAAATGCAGGTTCCTGGTTGTATGTCGATCCGGAGGGTTCACTGCCGAGCAGGCAGCTTAGAAATTTCAGGACTTCCGCTTTCTGTTGCTGGGTCAGTTCACTGCCGAGCAGGCAGCTTAGAAATTGCAATAACATCCTTGGCCGTCAGTCTCTTATGTTCACTGCCGAGCAGGCAGCTTAGAAATAAATTCGACCATAACACCCTGGATCCGGATAGTTCACTGCCGAGCAGGCAGCTTAGAAAAGCTCGCAGGCCTTATGACCTGACCAGCTGATGTTCACTGCCGAGCAGGCAGCTTAGAAATTTCTCAGATCGGAAATAACCTCACTGGTAAGGTTCACTGCCGAGCAGGCAGCTTAGAAAATGCACGGTGCCAGCACCGGCGAGAACATTTTGTTCACTGCCGAGCAGGCAGCTTAGAAATCATGAACGCCCGCCGCGCCAGACTTCAACACGTTCACTGCCGAGCAGGCAGCTTAGAAAAGAAAAAAGGGGCTATTGGTTGGCGTCACGCTGTTCACTGCCGAGCAGGCAGCTTAGAAAAGGTAAGCGTGGGAGTCTCCGGTACCAATATTGTTCACTGCCGAGCAGGCAGCTTAGAAAAATGCCAGCCCAAGGTCACAGATTCGTTTGATGTTCACTGCCGAGCAGGCAGCTTAGAAATTTAATTCAGTGGCACGTCATCGTGTCCACTGGTTCACTGCCGAGCAGGCAGCTTAGAAAACCATGATCGCCAAGGTCATAGCCAGTCAGGAGTTCACTGCCGAGCAGGCAGCTTAGAAAAATGACTGAAATGTTCTGAAGAGACTGAATAGGTTCACTGCCGAGCAGGCAGCTTAGAAATTGTAGGTACCCTTATATTCCTCGGCCAGTTCGTTCACTGCCGAGCAGGCAGCTTAGAAAATAATATTGAATTAATACTACGGTGTATTCTCGTTCACTGCCGAGCAGGCAGCTTAGAAATCTCAGGACAGTCAGAATTATTGCGGTCAGGTGTTCACTGCCGAGCAGGCAGCTTAGAAATCTTTTTAAGATCGCTGATAGTTTTTGCCTGAGTTCACTGCCGAGCAGGCAGCTTAGAAAAATAAATGTGATATCTGTCATTTCCGCTTTCCGTTCACTGCCGAGCAGGCAGCTTAGAAACTATCACCACGCACGCCCTACCACCCCCTCCCGCCCACTGCCGAGCAGGCAGCTTAGAAAGTCGCCCGTAACTGTCTAACACGCGTGTCAGAGGTCACTGCCGAGCAGGCAGCTGAGAAATTCCCAAGGTTTCCAGGGCAAAAGTCCGAAGCGTTCACTGCCGAGCAGGCAGCTTAGAAACAACGCTCAGGAGTTTCCAACGCCAGCACTGTGTTCACTGCCGAGCAGGCAGCTTAGAAACACGGGGGGTGAAGTGATGCCTCCTTTCATTGTGTTCACTGCCGAGCAGGCAGCTTAGAAAAAGTAGGTGAAATAACTATAGTGCGACCTAATGTTCACTGCCGAGCAGGCAGCTTAGAAATGATCAGGGAGCTCGTCCAAAACCCACACAAAGTTCACTGCCGAGCAGGCAGCTTAGAAAGTCAAAACTCATCTCCATATCGTCCGGTAACAGTTCACTGCCGAGCAGGCAGCTTAGAAAGAAAGGGGTTGGGCTTATGGGTAGGTATTTGAGTTCACTGCCGAGCAGGCAGCTTAGAAATTACAAGATTATTTCACAGACTCTGGCGTAAAGTTCACTGCCGAGCAGGCAGCTTAGAAAAGAACGGATTGATGAAATGTTCGACGAGACAAGTTCACTGCCGAGCAGGCAGCTTAGAAAAATTCCAGCTTGAGCTACGTCATCCAAAAGAAGTTCACTGCCGAGCAGGCAGCTTAGAAAGAATCGAAGGTGCGGAGCTAGTCGTTTGCTGCGTTCACTGCCGAGCAGGCAGCTTAGAAACGTGACTGGCCGCCGTCAGCACCTAGCCAGGAGTTCACTGCCGAGCAGGCAGCTTAGAAAATTTTTTCTAAAGCCTGCTGAACCTGGCACATGTTCACTGCCGAGCAGGCAGCTTAGAAATCAATTGGGACGCCATATAACAACGCACTTGAGTTCACTGCCGAGCAGGCTGCTTAGAAATATTGAAACATCACCATATTGCTTTAGCTCTGGTTCACTGCCGAGCAGGCAGCTTAGAAAAATGAAACGGGAGAACTGAAGCAGGAAAATAAGTTCACTGCTGAGCAGGCAGCTTAGAAAACAGCGCCAACGATGGCTACCATGAATATTTTGTTCACTGCCGAGCAAGCAGCTTAGAAAATCAACTTCACGTCAATGCGCAAACAGCCGTTGTTCACTGCCGAGCAGGCAGCTTAGAAAAGTGTGAAACTGTTTTACATAGGCCGTATTAGGTTCACTGCCGAGCAGGCAGCTTAGAAATAAAAATGGTGATTAAGCCGTATAACCTTGGTTCATGTGCCGCCGAAGGCAGTCACATGAACCGTTGTTAGGTGCATGGCACAGGCTACGCTCGTTTTGATAGTATACGCTACCTTAATATTTAATAGAGAAGTAGAGAAATGCCAAAAATTACTTTTTATACCGGTTTCGCAAAAAAAAACCTTACTGACAACAAGTGTGAAGAATTTGCTGCATGGGCTGGGGAGCAGCTTAGACAGGAGTTCCCTAATGCCGAAATTTTCATATCCGATGACATTGGTTTCAATGCTTACGATATTGAAGGTGAAGACCCTTACTTATATAAAACTGAAATTGGCGGATTTGTTGAGCGACTCTACGACAGATGGTGTGAGCATTCCTATGTTGCAAAGAGCTAACTTAAGCACCTAACACAGTAGTTCACTGCCGAGCAGGCAGCTAAACCTCCCTCTGAGGAGGTTGTCGAAAAAGCGCTGATTCCCATATACATTCCCACGGCGGACCGTGGGAACGAGGTTTAGGTAGTTGAATTTCTAACTCGCTCTATCTACAGAAAAGCTCTGTAGATAGAGCTGATATCAAACTTAATGCGGATATTGCTGATCCAGGAAATTAGCTACAGCATCATCATTGCACTCACCAATCACATCGTGATCTGGCAGTTTTGCTTTTAGACGCTCGGTAGCATTCCCCATCACCAATCCTTTTCCTACTACCTGTAACATCTCAACGTCGTTCATGCCATCGCCAAAAGCGACTGCATCTTTGAGTTCAAGACCTTTGAGCTTCATCACTTCTTCCAGAGCTGCTCCTTTGCTCACGGCTGGCGCCATGATTTCAAGACAGGTATCCAGGGAGAAAGCCATATTAATGGAGTCCCCAAAGGCTTCGTTGATATCCTGTTCCAGATCGAGCAACTCTTCGTGTTCCTGAGCTATAAAAAACACCTTGATGATTTTATCGACAGGGATCGAATCCAGATCCTGCATGGTGTAGCTAAAGCCGGTGTCTTTATGGAATTTCAGCAAGTCTTCATGGTGTTGTTCCACATACCACTTGTCTTCGCTGTAAACACTGAGGAAAACTTTGTCACTGTGCTTACGGCCAAGAGCTATCAATGGCTGAATAAATTCCGGATCCAGGTCATGGCCAACAATCATTTCACCCTGAGGGTTGTGGGCCCGTGCACCATTGGAGGTAATGGTGTACATCTCGATATCCAGCTGCGCTCTCATCTCTTCAACATCAAGATAATGCCTGCCAGTAGCAAAGACAAAGCGTATTCCCTGACTGCTTAAACGACGAATAACTTCTTTAGTGCGAGGCGCCAGCTCATGCTGGTCATTGAGAAGGGTACCATCAAGATCTGAGACAACAACGGGATACATGCATACCTCATAAATAGAGAGCGTTTTATCTGTATCCTGAGACTATTGACCATGATAACGCTGCCTTCTTATAGCCTTATACAAGCTTTCAGAGTTTGCAGCATTCTCCGCTCATGGCTGTTACATGACACAGTGATGAACAGACAAAACAGGTGGGTTAGCCTCTGCAATTATGCACGTTGGTCTAACTTTCTGACAATAGGCGCATGTACGAAAGATAATGAGTTAAGTTTTCTAAGACTGGCTAGAACCAGTAGGATTGACCCTGACGATATACGAAGAAAAAAGAAGCCGCAGAGAGCGGCTTCGGCTAGAAAGGCTTACTCGAAAGTAATTTCATCATCTCTCAGTGCGGCCTTGATCACATCTCCTGGTGAGTACTTACCTGCAAGAATGGACTCTGCAAGCGGGTTCTCAATACTGCGCTGGATCGCACGTTTCAATGGGCGGGCGCCATATACTGGGTCAAAACCTACTTCGGCCAGTTTATGCATTGCGTCGTCTGAGACCTCCAGAGATAAACCGTTTTCTTCCAGACGTTTGTTCAGTCTGCTTAATTGGATAGCAGCAATGCCTTCTATCTGCTTTTCTGTCAGAGGATGGAAGACCACCAGCTCATCAACACGGTTAACAAACTCAGGCCTGAAGTGAGTTCCCACTACATCCATAAGGGTTGATTTCATTGCCTCAAAATCTTCCCCCTGCATAGCCTGAATGACATCAGATCCCAGATTGGAAGTCATGACAATCACTGTATTCTTAAAGTCTACCGTTCTTCCCTGCCCGTCTGTTAAACGACCATCTTCCAGTACCTGGAGCAAAATATTGAACACATCTGGATGAGCCTTTTCCACTTCATCCATCAACACGACTGAATAGGGTTTACGACGAACAGCTTCTGTCAGATAGCCACCCTCTTCATAACCCACATACCCAGGAGGTGCTCCCAGCAAACGGGCGACAGAGTGCTTCTCCATGAACTCGGACATATCGATACGGACAATGGCATCTTCGGTGTCAAAGAGGAAAACCGCCAAAGCTTTGCACAATTCCGTTTTACCCACACCCGTTGGGCCAAGGAACATAAAAGAACCATTGGGTCGATTAGGGTCAGCCAAGCCTGCCCGCGAGCGTCGTACTGCATTGGAGACAGCCACTACCGCTTCATCCTGACCGATGACGCGTGCGTGAAGAGCATCTTCCATCTTCAGTAGTTTTTCGCGCTCCCCTTCCAACATTTTGGCAACAGGAATACCTGTCCAGCGGGAGACCACTTCGGCAATCTCTTCATCGGTGACCCGGTTACGGAGCAGTTTGGTTTCTCCGCCTGATTCAGCGGCATCCGCCTCGGCCAGCTTTTTCTCCAGTTCAGGTAGCTGTCCGTACTGGATTTCTGACATTTTGGCCAGATCTCCGGAGCGCTGGGCAGCTTCAAGCGCTATCAACAGTTTTTCACGCTCTTCTCTTAACTTTTGTGAACCTTGAAGCACCACCTTTTCAGCTTTCCAGATATCTTCCAGATCGGAATATTCTCTTTCCAGGCTCTCCACTTCCTCATCCAGCAGACCCAGTCTTTCCTTAGAGGCCTTGTCGTCTTCTTTCTTAAGAGCTTCCCGCTCGATCTTCAGCTGAATCAGACGACGCTCCAGACGATCCATTTCTTCCGGCTTGGAATCCATCTCCATACGAATACGACTGGCCGACTCATCAATCAGATCAATAGCCTTATCAGGCAATTGCCTATCAGTGATATAGCGCTGGGATAGTTTGACGGCAGCGACAATAGCCGGGTCAGTGATATCAACACCGTGGTGAGCTTCGTAACGCTCTTTCAAACCACGTAAAATGGCAATGGTATCTTCTTCAGTCGGTTCGTCCACCAGCACTTTCTGGAAGCGACGCTCTAAAGCAGCGTCTTTTTCAATATACTGACGGTATTCATCCAGTGTCGTTGCACCGACACAATGGAGCTCTCCTCGTGCCAGAGCAGGCTTAAGCATATTGCCAGCATCCATGGCACCTTCAGCTTTCCCTGCTCCAACCATGGTATGAAGTTCATCGATAAACAGAATGATCTGGCCTTCCTGCTTGGACAGTTCATTGAGGACCGACTTCAAACGCTCCTCAAACTCTCCCCTGAACTTGGCCCCGGCAATAAGCGACCCCATATCAAGCGACAAGAGCCTTTTACCCTTAATGCCATCCGGAACCTCGCCATTAACAATTCTTTGAGCCAACCCTTCGACAATGGCTGTTTTACCAACACCTGGCTCACCAATAATCACCGGATTGTTTTTGGTTCTCCGCTGAAGTACCTGAACGATACGTCTGATTTCATCGTCCCGACCTATAACCGGATCCAACTTACCTTGTTCAGCCAGCTCAGTGAGATCAATCGTGTAGGTTGCCAGAGCATTTCGATTGTCTTCTGCATTGGGATCATTGACGGCTTCTCCGCCCCTGAGATTACTGACGGCATTTTCCAATGCCTGCTTGCTGACACCCTGACCATTCAGAACACGGGAAAGTGCAGAGCTACCTTCCATCATGACCAGCAATACCGTTTCACTGGAAATAAACTGATCGCCGTTTTTCTGGGCCTGCTTGTCGGCCAGGTTGAGCAAACGAATGGTTTCCTGAGATGGCTGGATGTCCCCGGTGGGATTATTGATCACAGAAACCTGTTCAAGCAGCTTCTCGAGTTCATCAGCCAGTTGCTGCAAATTAAAACCAACCTGACTCAACAGGGGTTTGATAGAACCACCAGGCTGATTAAGAAGAGTCAATAACAGGTGGACAGGCTCTATTTGATTGTGGTCTTTTCCCAGAGCCAGTGACTGAGCATCTGACAATGCAGACTGCAGCTTACTGGTGAGTCTGTCTGCTCGCATAGTTAGTTCTCCCGCGCTTTGTTTCTTGCCAACGTAGTCGGCTTCTATAACTTATATTGCGGCAGAATCGACCTTTTCAAGGCTAGTACTCGAAACCCATTTATTTGTCCGGTTCAGTGCCCCATAAAGCGGCCAGATGCAAGGCAGTCCTGTGCAGGCATAGGTTTTCTATGTCAATCAAGACTAAACACTGCCAGATGGCCGCTTTATGGGGCACCCTCCGGGCGACTGAGAGAGGGCCCATTACTGCGTTCCAACCATTTGAAAGAGGTTAAATATTCCTGCACGGTTGCGCCTTGTCCTGAGCCCTCTCTCAGTCGCTGAACACGACAAATAAATGGGTTTCGAGTACGGGGGCTTATTTAAAGAACTCACCCAGCTGATCCAGAATATCCGGCTCCTCCCTGACTCGGCGAGGTTCTTCTTGCTCAGTCGACTCAGTAATACCAAGCAGCTTCACTGCTGAATTAGCAATACCCAGCCAGTTTTCTGCGGAGATTTCCTTTTTACCCGTGTTATTTCGATGCTCCTTCGCGTATTGAATAGCTTCTTGAGCATTGGTTACAGGCTTGTCTTTCTCACCAGCCTGGCCCAACAGAGGGACCAACATCAGGGTACAGACCGTTAATAATCGTTTCATGAGTATGGGTTCTATTTTTGAAAATACTGCTTTCAAAGTAGCACCTATTGACTGAACACCTGGCTCTTAAGGCTTCAAAGATCTGTCAATAAAGCTTCTTCATAATGACACATCCCTTTTTTAGCCTGATCTGACAACTCTAAAAAACACCTGACACGGATGGATCATGGCCATAACAAGACGACGCTTCTTTCAGGGGGCCGCCCTGGGGATCGCAACATTGCCACTACTCAAGACATTTGCGAGTACCCATCAACCTTTTCAGCACGGTATAGCCAGTGGCGACCCTCTGGCTGACCGGGTGATCCTCTGGACTCGGATCACACCCGATGCAGATCCCGACTTTCAGCAGGCCATTGTTCCCTATTCCTGGGAAATGGCCCTGGACCCGCAAATGAACCAGATAGTCCAGTCTGGCCAGGGAGTCACCGGGCCACAAGTCGACTACACCGTCAAGATCGATGCCGAAGGTCTGGTATCAGGCACTGTTTACTACTACCGTTTTTCCTCCAACGGCAAACTCTCACCGGTTGGCAGACCCCGCACATTGCCAGAGGGGCATCTGAGCCGGTTGCGACTGGCTTTCTGTTCCTGCTCCAACTACCCCGCAGGTTACTTTAACGTTTACCGGGAGATTGCCAGAAGACCTGAACTGGACGCCGTTCTTCATCTTGGTGACTACATCTATGAATACGGCCCCGGGGGTTATGGCACAGGAAACAATCTTGGCCGGGACCCCATTCCTGCAAAGGAAATAACCGTCCTTCAGGACTACCGTCAGCGTTACGCTCAGTATCGAACCGATCCGGACCTGCAGGAAGTTCATCGACAGCACCCTTTTATCTGTGTCTGGGATGATCATGAATCGGCCAATGACGCTTGGAAAGGAGGCGCTCAGAACCATAACGATGGTGAGGGGGCCTGGGAATCACGCCGTAACGACGCTATCCAGACCTACTTTGAGTGGATGCCCATCAGGGAGAGCGGCATCATTGATCATTTCGGGCACAAAACCATCTACAGACGTTTCCGGTTTGGCGACCTGATTGATCTCTTTATGCTGGACACCCGACTGGCTGGCAGAGATCAGCAGGCTCTGCCACTGGATGTAAAAGTGGCTAAAGATCCATCTCGAAGCTTGCTGGGACTGGACCAGGAACAATGGCTGCACAATGGCTTAAGCCAATCCATGAATGAAGGGGTTCGCTGGCGGGTACTGGGGCAACAAGTCATGATGTCACAACTCACCATCAGTCAGGACCTCCCCATTAATATGGATCAATGGGACGGCTACCAGGCATCCCGACAACGTTTATTCGATCATATTCAAAATCAGGGCATCAATAATCTGATGGTCCTGACAGGCGATATTCACAGCTCATGGGCATTTGATCTTGCCCCGAAACCACACTTTCCCCATTACGGCCGAATTTCAGGCTATGGAGCTCTGGGTGGGGAGTTTGTAACTCCGGGCGTCACATCTGGATTTGCGGAAAAGTCAGATCTTGCAAAAGTGGGCTCTGCAGCTCTGGATGGTGTACTGCCAAATCTGAAATGGACCAATCTCACGGAGCGGGGTTATGTCCTTCTGGACATCAGTCATAGTCGGGCGAAAGCTCACTGGTATCATGTAGACACCGTCACCAGCAGACATTACAACCACTATTTACTATGAAAATACCGCTATTTCGGGCTCTGTAGCCATTTTCATGGTTCGAGGTGAGCGGCATTTCCGGCTCATGGCTGTTTGAAGAGAATGTACAAACAGAAGGACGGTGACAATCACATCCACAGAATCTGGTCAGCAAGCGGCCCGGGAGAGCCACCTGCTCCAGCACCTGATCTTGCCAATTTGTTTGAAGGGTTCAGACAACGTTATTACAGCTAGGAGCCTGTCGGACTTACCACTGACCTACTGCGAAAAAGCCAGATTTGGCCATTTTTTATGATTCTTTTCGTTGAATAGCTCGCTATTCGCCTCAAATAATCATAAAAACTGTCTCAAACCGGACTTTTTCTCGCTACGGTCGGCTAAGTCCGACAGACTCCTAGCCCGGATATTCCATAAACTGCCCCGAATCTCGCGCAGGTCTTTGTCGCTCTGAGGAATTTTGTAAGAGAGCGCCGTACCGGGGAGTACGGTCGACTGAGTAAAACTCCCTTAGAGCGGCAAAGGGCAAGTGAGAGCGGGAGCATGCTTATGAAATATC
Organism: Endozoicomonas sp.; assembly: GCF_051008435.1. Lineage (GTDB taxonomy): Bacteria > Pseudomonadota > Gammaproteobacteria > Pseudomonadales > Endozoicomonadaceae > Endozoicomonas_A. Next base: position 22,950 of record NZ_JBPCXO010000523.1, read on the forward strand.
CGGGCCAACGCTTACTGAAGTTATTTAACAGATGACATTGTTAAAACCTTCGGTAAAATCAGGTTTTTCGGTAGTCTGATTCTCTCTTTTTTCCAGCTATGGGTTTCAACACAAGACGCCCATGCCCAAGAAAACGGGGCAAGAATCAGACTGCAGTGTATGCTTAACTATATGTATCGCAGTAAGAGCTGAACTCACGACTTGAATACCCAGATCCAGGCACCACAGACAAAAAATGCAGGCAAAACCTGTCAGTTTCTCCTCGAACCGGACGACCCTCGTCGATTCGCAGAGCTATGCGGACAATTCAATCAACACCTTAAACAGATAGAACAGCGCCTTGGTGTTGATATCCGTTATCGTGGCAACCAATTCACGGTTAAAGGTGAAGATAAGAATGCTCAGGCCGCTACCGAGATTCTCAAGCGCCTGTATAGGGAAACCGGTAATACAGAACACCTTACTGCTGAGACAGTGCATCTCTACCTTCAGGAATCAGCCGTTGAATGGGTTCACGAGCCCAAACCTGACAACCTGATTACCCTGCGCACCCGTAAAGGCACGGTTACCCCCAGGGGTGAGAACCAGCAGAGATATGTCCGTTCCATCCTGGATCACGATATCAATTTTGGTATTGGCCCGGCAGGGACCGGTAAAACGTATCTGGCTGTTGCTGCTGCGGTGCAGGCTCTGGAAGAAGAGGAAATTCGGCGAATCCTGCTGGTCAGACCCGCTGTAGAGGCCGGCGAAAAGCTGGGCTTTCTTCCGGGTGACCTGTCGCAGAAGATCGACCCATACCTGCGACCTCTCTATGATGCCCTTTATGAAATGCTCGGCTTTGAGCGAGTGGATAAACTAATCGAGAAGAATGTGATTGAGGTTGCACCTCTGGCTTATATGCGTGGCCGTACCCTCAACAATTCCTACATTATTCTTGATGAGGCTCAGAACACCACACCGGAACAGATGAAAATGTTCCTGACCCGTATCGGCTTTGGCTCTACAGCCGTGATTACCGGTGACATTACCCAGGTCGACCTGCCTAGAGGCACCCGTTCTGGTCTGGCTCATGCCATTGATGTCCTGAAAGGCGTTGAGGGTATCGGCTTCACCTGGTTTAGTGCCAAAGACGTCGTCCGTCACCCGATTGTTCAGAGAATTGTTCAGGCCTATGATCGCTTTGATCAGAGTAACCAGAACAACTCGGCTCCAGGGGGCTAGTAATGTCTGCAGACGTGCATGTTGACGTACAAATCGCCAGTGAGAGTGCCGAACTTCCTGCTGAAGTTGATCTCCAGAAATGGGCCTCTGCGGCGGTGGGTGATCACCGCAATGAAGCCGAAGTCAGTCTGCGTATTGTCGACATCGAGGAAGGCTCAGAGCTCAACCAGCAATGGCGCGAGAAAGAAGGCCCTACCAACGTTCTGTCCTTTCCATCCGATTTACCCGAAGAGCTGAACCTGCCTCTGCTGGGCGACTTGGTGATTTGTGCGCCCGTAGTCGAGCGTGAAGCTCGGGAGCAGAACAAACCCCTGCAGGCCCACTGGGCACATATGATGGTTCATGGCACACTGCACCTGCTGGGTTATGACCATATTGAAGAAGACGAAGCTGAGGCAATGGAGTCGTTGGAAACATCGATCCTTCAAAGTCTTGGTTTTCCTGATCCGTACCAGTCTGAAGCAGACATGGACGACTGAAATACTGTTTATTCCCCTCGTGGAATAACAGTTTTCATGGTAAAAGAACGGATCATAATCCTAGGAGAGGCTGGCTGAACCATGACGATGTTGGACACAACAGATCATGAGAAGGCCATCACGGTAATACAAGGTAATGAACGACGACACTGCGCCGGGCGACTCGCCCGCCCCAACATGGAAAGATAAACTGACGGCTCTGTTCAGTCAGGACCCTCAGAACCGGAGTGAGTTGTTGACGCTGCTCAACGACGCCGGACTCAGAGGCATTATTGACCATGAAGCCCTCAGCATTATTGAGGGGGCTGTTCAGGTTGCCGATATGCAGGTCAGGGAAATCATGATCCCCCGCTCACAGATGGTCTGTGTTGATGAAGATCAGGAGCCCCGGGATTTTCTGCCTAAGGTGATCGAATCGGCTCACTCCCGCTTTCCTGTCATCGGCGATACCAAAGACGAAATTATCGGCATACTCCTGGCCAAGGACCTTCTCCCGCTGATTCTTCAGAATGGCAAGTTCAATATCAAGGATCATCTACGTCCCGCTACTTTCATCCCTGAGAGCAAGCGCCTGAATGTTCTCCTGAAAGAGTTTCGGACCAACCGCAATCACATGGCCATTGTCATTGATGAGTTTGGTGGCGTGGCCGGCCTGGTCACCATTGAAGATGTGCTCGAACAGATTGTCGGGGACATAGAAGACGAGCACGATGTTGATGAAGACAGCTTTATCAAACCGGTAGAAGAACAGGCTCGCACTTTTATTGTCAAGGCCCTGACGCCTATTGAAGACTTTAACGAGCACTTTGAATCCAAATTCAGTGATGAAGAGTTCGATACCATTGGCGGTATTGTCCTTCAGGAGTTTGGGCATATGCCTAAACGGAATGAGTTTGTAGAAATTGCCGGCTTCCGTTTTGATGTTCTGAACTCTGACGGGCGGCGTATACGCCTGTTGCGGGTCAGCGCTGTCTAGTTCAAAATCTGATCTCTGGGGTCCTGTCAGGCCAATCTTTCGAAATAAACTCTGACAGGCTCCAGCTAACACCTTATTCATAAGCCATGAAAACGGTGTTTTCTTCCATGAGCCTTTATTCAAGCAAACACAGACATCGCTTTTCGATAGACTGTGCCGTTAAAGCTTGTTCTGTAATGCAGTATTAGAATAGTGAGAACCTGATGACTCTGGATCAATGGCTGGCTTATTTAATGGCCTCTCTTGTACTGATTTTGATACCAGGCCCAGATACCTTCCTGGTAGCAGCCTGGAGTGCCGCTAAAGGCTTCAAGGCCGGTATTCAGGCAGCCCTGGGGACAGTATCCGGCATTCTGGTTCACACCGCTGCAGCTACTCTGGGTCTTTCCGCCATTCTATCGAGCTCTGCAATGGCATTTACGGCAGTCAAAATCATGGGAGCGCTATACCTCGTTTACTTGGGTATTAAAACCATCAGGGAAGGCATAGCTTCTGCTCCTAAAAATGATGTTCGGAACAAACGAAGCAATCCATTCCTGCAGGCCTTGCTGACCAATGTGCTCAACCCGAAAGTTGCATTATTCTTCCTGGCCTTTTTACCTCAGTTTATCGACCCTTCCAGAGCCGTTGAAAACCAGCTGCTGGCACTGGGCACTGCCTTCTCGATCCTGACCACCATTTATTACGTATCACTGGTTTTCCTGGCTGGGAAAATTGCCAGAAAGATGGGACAAAACGTGATGGTGCAGACCCTGGCCAAGTGGCTGGGAGGACTCATGATGATTGGCTTTGGACTCAGACTTGCTCTGGCCAGTAACCGCTGAGGCAACCTGACTTTCGCGTAACCATTTTATGAACCAAAAAACGCTCTACTTCGGTCACCTTGCCACTCTGTTGGCTGGTAGCCTTTTCCCGCTGGGCTTCAGTCCATTTAACATCTGGCCTGTTTTGATAGTTGCAACTGCGGCAGGCTTTGCTTTTACCCGCTCTGAAACAGTCAAAACAACCACTGTCCGTGGTCTTTTGTTTGGACTGGGCCTCTTTGGCACAGGGACTTCCTGGGTTTATATCAGCATTCATAATTTTGGCGCAGCTTCGGTACCCCTTGCAGGTTTACTGACGGCACTGTTCGTCATTATTCTGGCAAGCCTGCTGGTGATGCCGCTTTTCTATCTTTATGCCAAACTCAGGGATCGATTCAGTATTCAAACACCCTGGCAGCAGGCACTGCTTTTTGCCGGATTGTGGACCCTGTTTGAATGGGTTCGTAGTTGGTTGTTAACCGGCTTTCCCTGGCTGCTCCAGGGTTATTCATTGCTCGACACCCCCATTCAATCGTGGGCACCTGTCGTTGGTGTGTTTGGATTAAGTCTTCTCATGGCGACGACCGCTGCATTGATTACTGCAACATTGGTCACTGATCGAACCAAACGAAGTCCTTCTTTGATTGCTCTTTCCATTACATTGCTGTTCTGGGTTGCTTCGGTGCCACTGAGCAAAATACAGTGGACTCAGCCCATGGGAGAGATCAGTTTCAGCGCTGTGCAGGGAAATATTCCCCAACTGTTAAAATGGGATCCGGGCCATGTTCAAGAAACACTGAATACTTACTACGGTCTTTCAGAAGATGAGTGGAGCCAGGAGCTGATTATCTGGCCCGAGAATGCCATCCCTCTTTTCTACAGTCAGGCCCGGTCAGTACTCAACCAGCTCGATAGAAAAGCAGCTGAAAATAACAGTGCCCTGATTCTCGGGCTGCCCATCGACGAGCGCTCAGATACCTCTGACTCATTAGCCAGCGAGAAATATTACAACGGCATTGTAGCCATGGGTTTGGGTAAGGGCCGCTATTACAAGCAGAAGCTGGTACCTTTTGGCGAGTACGTTCCTCTTGAATCCGCTTTTCGTGGTCTGATCCGCTTTTTTGACCTGCCTATGTCGGCTTTCAGCCCTGGACATAGCAGCCAGGAAAAGCTGCGAATCCCAAACGCAATGATCACAGCCTACATTTGTTACGAAGTGGTCTACCCGGACTTTGCCGCCCGTCAGGCAAAAGACAGTGGCTTATTAATTACCATCAGCAATGACACCTGGTTCGGCAAATCCATTGGCCCAGAGCAGCACTTTCAGATGGCTCGTATGCGTTCTCTGGAAACAGGGCGATACATGATTCGTGCTACCAATGATGGTATCAGCGCCCTAATAGACGATAAGGGTCAGGTTAGTGAAAGTATCGAGCGATTCAAACCTGGTGTACTGAGAGGCACAGCAGAAGTCATGAAAGGGAATACCCCCTTTATGCTATTGGGATCCTGGCCTGTGGTATTTTTGAGTCTACTAATGATCATAGTCGCTGGCTTCTGCGCCAGAAGATCAGGTTCTTATTCAGAAAAATCATAGGCAGTTGGCAGAACTCTATCCTCTTGCTGAAGCGCAGGGATTTTTCACAGACAGCTCAATATTTTTCTGATCACTGAATACTGTTAGCTAAAAAAAGGGGGACCTCACAGTCACCCTTTTTTATTCAGCAATCACTTAATGAAAAATCAAACAACGCCTAGTTCTTTCAGTCGTTCCATCAGATAGCTGTGCTGAGTATGACGCTCAGATAAGACTACCTCACTGCGAGGATGCAGGAACAAAGGCAAAGACATTCTGGATTGCTCACTCTTGCCACCGGTCGGGTTAATAACCCTGTGACTGGTGGAAGGGAAATACCCTACGGACGCTTCCTGCAGCATATCACCGGTATTGATGATCAGGTAACCGAACTTTGACGGGACATCGACCCAGGAGCCGTCTTTCAACTGTACCTGCAAACCGGGTTCACTGGCTGCAGGCAAAATGGTCAGCAGGTTGATGTCTTCATGAGCCGCAGCGCGAATAGCACCGGGTTCTTCTTCGCCAGTGAATGGAGGGTAGTGAAGAACTCTAAGCAGAGTATTAGGGGTGTCTTCAATCATATGAGGTAATGGCTCAGAAAAGCCTTTAGCGACATCAGCTGGAGCATTCTTCTCAACCCAATGCAGAAGCTCACCCGCCAACGTGGAAGTCTGGTCATAATAACCTTTGATTTCTGATGCCAGCTCAGCAGGAATCCGACCCCACGGGTAAATATGATAATACTCTTTAAGATCCTTTTTCTCGTGGCCCTTGGCTATTTCAGAAACCTCAGGTGGAAAGTAACCATCCTGTTTTTCAGGATCAAAAAGAAAATCCTGCTTGGCAGGTGAGTTAAAAAAGTTTAACCAGTTATCATAAATAGACTGAACCAGGTCCTGACTCAGAGGATGATTGGTTAAAACGGCAAAGCCCGTTTCACGAAGGGATTCAACAAACTTCTGAGGTGCATCTGTGGCCGTATAATCGACTACCTGAACGTCCATTATCCTAATATCCGGTGCGTAAAAAGTCGCAGGATACTATCTTTTCCAATAACAAAAGAACAGACTTTATACAGCGATAACATCGCCTGATTACTTTCATTGAAAAGATTGATTTCTGATTCTTCAATATCAGCCGCCGATAAGCTGTATAGGGTCTATGATAGTGGCGTTCACATTCGAATTCCGGACTGGGTATGGTTCCGAATCAATGAAAAACTCCAACATCATGCTAAAGCCCTGGCGACATTTGACTCTGGCACTACTACTGGCACTACTAATGGGACAGTCGACAGCCATGTACAGCTCAACAGAACCCTCATCCGGGGTACGAATTGAACGTGACAGCCTGGGAGAAGTGGCTGTCCCCAAGGACGCTCTGTACGGTGCCCAGACCCAGCGAGCCGTTGAAAACTTTCCTGTCAGTGGCCAGCCGCTGCCCCACCCTTTTATTGAAGCCATTGTTCGAATCAAAAAAGCGGCAGCCCGAACCAACCAGTCTCTGGACTTACTGGCTGACGAAAATGCCCTGGCCATTATCGAAGCGGCAGACATTCTTATTGAAGGTAAATATGCTGATCAGTTTCCTATTGATGTCTATCAAACCGGATCCGGAACCAGCAGCAATATGAACGTGAACGAAGTCATCAGTAATCTGGTGAATCGTTCTTCAGGATTAAAAATCTCGCCCAATGATCACGTCAATATGGGACAAAGCAGTAATGACGTGATTCCTTCTGCTATTCATGTGTCCACCGCATTGCTGGTGAATAAACACTTGCTGCCAGCACTGGATCACCTTCTGGAAGTGATGGAAAAGCGAAGGGTAGAACTTGAGAATACGGTAAAAACCGGCAGAACCCATATGATGGACGCTATGCCGGTTACCTTTGGCCAGGAAATCAGTGGCTGGATGGCACTGCTCAACAATGACAGACAGAGAATTAAGCAGACCCTTGAACGTCTCTACCAACTGACTCTTGGTGGAACCGCAGTGGGCACCGGAACCAATACCCACCATGACTTTGCGAAAAAAGCCAGCAAGCAACTGAGCCAGGACACCGGCCTGCCTTTTAAACCTGCCAACAATTTCTTTGCCGCCCAGAGCATGCCAGCCACCGCTCTTGAGCTGTCTTCTGATCTTCGCAGCGTAGCGGTATCACTCATGAAGATCGCCAATGACCTGCGCCTGATGAACAGCGGTCCACTGGCTGGGTTTGGTGAAATCGAGCTGCCTACGCTGCAGCCGGGTTCCAGCATTATGCCTGGCAAGGTTAATCCGGTTATTTCTGAATCGGTCACCATGGCTGCAGCCCAGATTATAGGCCTGGATTCAGCCATAGCGATTGCAGCCCAGTCCGGTAATTTTCAGCTAAACGTCATGCTTCCATTGATTGCCAACAACCTGATTAATAGCATTACCCTGGCAACCAACAGCAGCATGATTCTCGCCGACAAGGCCATAGCCGGATTCACCGTTAAGGAAGCTCATATCAAGGAAACATTGAGCCGTAATCCAGTGCTGGTCACTGCCCTGAACCCAGTGATTGGTTATATGCAAGCGGCAGAAATTGCCAAACAGGCGTATCGCGAAAAACGTCCTGTACTGGAAGTAGCCAAGGAAAAAACCGGTATGTCGGAAGAGGCTTTGAAAAAGTTTCTGGATCCGGGCCGAGCTACGAAAGGTGGCATTGCAAAATGATCAACCGATTTAAAGGAGGTTGGTTCACCCAGCCTTCTTTAAATCATGCCAGACTATTAAATCCCCTTCTATCTTGAAATCTTTGACCTATTTCAGCTGGCTTTCTTCAAACAAACCAACCTGTGTTTCTGACAATTTCATTGCCTGATATTTTCCAGCGGTTCCTGACTCAAATGATTTTCTATACATCCCAGATACCTGAAGTTTTCCTTCTATCTTTCTGGTAATTCCCTGATAGACCACATGAATATCCAGAAGATCTAACAGGGATTCAATGCTGTCTTCATTCCAAAATGAGCAATATTCTTCCAATAATGGCGATATCAAAATAACTCTGCTCCATCTATCGACTGGTCAACCAATACCAGGTTAACCCCAGATATTCATGGAGGGCTAACTCACTGACCCGAAGATTTCGGACTCTGGGTATCCAATAGGACAGTTTCTGCCAGGGAATCTCTTTCCAGGTAAAAGCTGTGGGTGCCGGAATAACATGGAAGCCAGCTCTTTTAAAACTCATCACTGAGCGAGGCATATGCCAGGCGTGAGTAACAAGGACTACTGTTTTCAACTCATCTCCCAGAATACTTTTGCTGTTCTGCGCATTTTCCCAGGTGGTCATGCTCTGATTCTCTATCCAGCTGACTTCTACGCCGTAGTCATTTTTTAGTACTCGAGCCATCGTTTCCGCCTCAGCTCGATCACCGCCTCCCGTTACCAGAATGGGTACATTACACTCCCTGTTCAACAAGGCTGTATAACGAATTCTTTCCAGTGATAAAGGCGTTGGCTGATAGCCATCGAGTTCAGGCGAGCTTCTGGGTCTTCCCCCACCCAATAACACCATGGCATCAGCCTTTTTGCAGGTATCAAGATCTACGGGAGGGTATATTTCCAGTCCTCTGGACAACAGATTGGCAACGGGCGTAACAGAAAGCAGGTAGAGTAAAATCAGGGCGATCCATGCCAGCCAGCCCAGCGTTGCTTTAAAGGTAAATCCCACAATCAGCATCCAGACAATGTTCACAGGAGGGAGCAGACTTAACTTTAGAAACGACCTGAGAGGCAACCCTATGGCATTCAGAAAACCCTGCAATGGTCTATCCTCAGTCGATTAAGCCTGTAGAAGCTACGTTTAACCATGAAATATTCCGCTATCCCTGATACGGGCTGTCCATCCGTTTCAGAACTGATCGCCGGGCTCATTCAACCTACCTTGAAGCCAATACGGGTACTCATTTGTGTATTGTTGTTGAGTGGTACCCAGTTACTTCAGGCAGAGATCACCCTGATCCCTGAAAGAAAGAATCCCCTACCTCTTGTATCGGACACTGAACTGGATCCTCTGACCACCCGTGACATCCATAAGCGTTATCCCAAAGGCTTTCGTATTTTCACCAACAATATAACACCTTTAATGCGAAAAAAGCTTAACCGGCTAGCCAGTGAAGATTACCAGATTCAGTACGTGCAGCCTGACAGTAGTGAGTTGAGAAAAATGACAGTATCCGTCGTTCAAAATGACGGTTTTTCTCACTTTCTGATTAAGGTTTTGGGAGAAAAGCCCGGTTGTGCCCCTTTCCTCAGCCAGGAAATGATGGAATACGGCACCCGGAAAAATGGTCGCCCTCTGATCAAGAAAATATCGAAACTGCCCTCTCTGACCACCAAAGACCTGCAGTCATTAGTTCAGGAGCATCACTGGTGGATCAATATTGGTTATGATGGTTACCAGAGCGCTCCCCAAGCCGTCATGGGGTGGTTACATAAGGCGGGCAATGACAATACAAAACTGATTAGCGCCGGTTTGAAAGACTGCTCAGTCACCTTGACGAAGGCGCAGCTTGATGAGTTCAGTCAACTTACTGCCCTCTCTTACCTGAACAATACTGTGCGTGGTTTGTTCTATAGCAAACAGGGTTCGTCATTAACCCATTATCGTACTGTGGCCATCGAATCTCTGAATAAGTCCGGCAAAAAAAACCAATAAACCTGCTTACTGTCCGCTCTATCTCAATGGTTTTTTCATCATGTCAGGTAAGCATTACTGCGGCTCAAGACTGTTTGATCAGAAATAGATCCTGACAACTCATCGGAAATCACGAACTAAAGTCCTACTCAAGACATGAGTTAATTCAACCACTGACAACTCTGTATTGAAGTGGCCTTATGACTGAAAAAGAGAAAATGCTGGCAGGTATGGATTACCTGGCATTTGATCCCGAGCTGACTCAGGATCGTCTGAGAGCCAAGAAGCTTTGTCACCGTTTCAATCAGATCGCACCTGATGAAAAGGCGTTACAAGAGCAAGTTCTCAAAGAATTTCTGGGCACTGTTTCAGACGTCTGGATAGAACCATTGTTCTTCTGTGATTATGGCTACAACATTCACCTGGGAGAGAACTTCTACGCCAATCATCACTGCATCATTCTTGACGGAGCTAAAGTCACCATTGGTAATAATGTGCTGTTTGGTCCTAACGTCACAATCAGCACTGCGGGACACCCTCTGGACGCAGTTACCCGAAACACTGGCCTGGAATTCTGCAAACCCATCACCATAGGTGATAACGTCTGGCTGGGAGCCAATGTCACTGTCAATCCGGGAGTGACTATTGGCGATAATGCCGTGATTGGAGCAGGCAGTGTGGTGACTCGTGACATCCCTGCAAATAATGTGGCAGTCGGTGCTCCCTGCAGAGTTATTAAGTCTGTTGATGATTATGTATTGATTTGCTCGGACAGATGACGGAATAGTTAAACATAGAAAAATAAGACCAGCCAAACCATTCCAAGACAAAGAAGCCATTTCATCAGTCAAAGATAATGAAATGGCTTTCACGATAAGCTAGTGGACTCTTCGTACTCAGTGCAATTTGTAATCCTGAGCGTATTCTATGTGTACTTTCTGCTCTGTTCTGCTCTTGACCAGTTCCATACTGCTGCCTGAATCCGGATACGACAGATATACGATCATAGAGTCATGACTGTGCTGGATATCCATATCTTCTGGCTGCAGTCCAGGAGCAATATGGACAGTCACCTCATCATATTCTGGCCGGATGTTAAGTGATCTAAAGCCCTTGCTCGTATTAAACCAGTACTCTGGCTGATCCAAAGCATCTTTGGAACTACTGACGCAATGCTTCAGCCTTCCTATTCTTTGCTCCATAGCCGGCGCGTAATAAGCAGCCAGTGAATGCTTCCTCATTCTTTGGTGAGCGGCCGTGAATTCAACAAACGACTCTAAGATACGAGTGTTTGGGTCCCCATGCTTTGTTTTGTCCCAGGGGTCGAAGTCTTCTTCGATCTTGAAATGAAAAGTACTGATATGCCCCTTATAACTGGCGGCCATTATGACATTTTCCGGCTGTTCCTCTGTCACGCCCCCCACTTCAACACCATTGGTAACCTGGTCGACTACGTATAGGGTAGAAACTGAACCATTGACCACCACTTCAGACAAATCACAATTATTCAGAGCATTGAACTGACCTTCAGGAGAAAGGGCCATATAGTGATTCAAAGCCCCAGGCAAAAGCCTTACCTGTTTTTTTCCTTCAAGCGTCAGTCTGGATAACTTTCCCCCTCTGTTCAAAGCCAGTTGCTGATGACCTGTACCAGCGCCCAGCACAGGGATGCCTTTGAGAATGCTCAAGTCATACAGCAATTGATAGACTCTTTCATCGCTAGTCAAAGATTCTGCATCCTGCTGATCCAATCCAAAAGACTCAGTCAAGGAGTACGGAACAGTATGAAAACTGTCTCTCCCATCGGGCATGACAATGCCATCCAGAGAAGCAAGAAGCCGCTCATTCTTCACCAGTTTTTCATTCATAGTTACGAAAAAAACATCCAACTTTTGACTATGCTCCTCAGCCATTTTTCTTATGTGTTCAGAAAAATCCAGGTCAAAAGCAGCCATACCTATAACCGTGAAAGGCTTGCTGTCCAGAGTGGAAAGAGCTTTTTCAGCCAGGTCATCATGACCGGAGGAGAACATCAATCTGAGAGAGATAGACTCTTTGGTTTCGCCAACCAAGAGCTTGATGAGACTAATCCATAACTCTTCTGACATTTCGATCAAATCTGAATCATTCGATTGCCGGAGATAAGTAAACAACTCACTGAAACTGCAGTTGTTATCGTGAATCAAAAAGTGACGCAATTCATCGTGGGACCCGAATGACTCAGGAATACGACATTCAACTTTATCTTTAGCCTCCTTCTCTTCCACTCCATCTACATCTTGCTTATCCACCTTGAGATCTTGTTCATCACCTTCCTCATCTGAGGAACCACTTTCAGTAATTTTTATCGTCTTCCCTAAGAAATACTCATGGTTCGAAATGCTTTCAAGCAAAGAACCTGGGTCAGGAGCGAAAGGTGCAAGGGGATGGACTCTGAGTGCATACATAGATTCAATAAGCTCTGAATACTCATTAATCAACAGCTCTACCTGATCTTCCTTAATATCTAGTTTTTCAAGATGCTCATAATGAAAACCATCTTGATCAATCATTGACATAAGAGTGATCATTTTCATTAAGTTAGATTGCTCAGGTGCCTGAGCCATATGCTCTGAAGTAAAAGAAGGTTGCGCTATAGCTACAGTCCACTGTATCAGCAAAGCTATAGCTGAAAGAAACAGTGTTTTATTGCTCATACCTGACCCCGTCCTATCGACTGATTTAGAATCCGTATGGATAGTACTAGTTCAATTTTCAAATCAAGCAAGCAGCATCTTTGGTCAGGATTTCACTTGAGACAGAGATTCATTCTTCTTTCTTATAGCCTGTAAGCTGTACCTCCTTAGCCCTCTTTCAAAATCTCATAGGCTATTAGGGCTAAGTTACCTTTAATGGTTGCATGAACTATAATCTCATAGTCTTTTACTTCCAGAGGAGCTGGTTATGCAATATCCACTCTTCAAACAGTTTATTAATGCCTCTTCTTCATTAACTCGCCAAC
>NZ_JBPCXO010000524.1:0-15777 GCF_051008435.1 Endozoicomonas sp.
AATTACCCACCAAAGATAGCCCTGTCAAAACTGGTCAATAGCTTGAAAGGTGTATCCAGCAGAAAGCTGAAACTGCATCACCCTGAAGTGGCAAACCGGTATTACCGTTCGGCACTATGGAGTCCATAGTTATTTTGCTGCAAGCTGCGGTGGCGCTCCTATAGAAGTCATCAAACAGTACGTTCAGCAGCAGAGAACACCGCATTAGCCGGCTATCGCCGACGAGCTTACATTCCCGCACTCAAAGTACGGGGTTTTACGCTCAACCGATAATCTTTAACTTCTATCAACCAAGTTTGTTCCCTCTCGACATAGAGAAAGTCTACCGCCTTAGATTGCCCAAACATATTGGTAAATTGATTACGATAGAATGACCACTTATCATACTGCGCCGCTCCCATACTGATGCCCGATTGCGAAGGCCCCGGAAAAGAAAACTTTAGTCTTCCTTCACAAAATACCACCATGCCTTCTTACTCCGCTTCCATATACCGGTCTGATTGAGCTAACTCTTCATCCAACAAAACCAGTGTTTCTAGGTCATCGACTGCCCCCCCCTGCTCAACAGAAACTCTAGAATCCCCACCGGGCTTCAGGGCGAAATAACGTTGAGGCAAATTATGATATACCGGCTTGGAAGCCATTAGCTCAATTTCCCTCAACAAGAATAGAGAGTGTGTAGCACAAACGACCTGAACACCATTCATGCTCAAATCAAGAATCGACTTAGCAAGCAGCTTGATGAGTTTTGGATTAAGATTGGCTTCCGGCTCATCCCAAAACAATAAACCACTACTCAGTAATGTACCATTCGCTATCAGGCGGGCTATCATGGCTAGCTTTCGTAGGCCTTCAGCCAACAAGGATATTTCAATTTTCCGCCCCAACCCTGTTTGCAGATAAAACCGTCCGTTCTTATCCAAAACCAGTGTACCCCCCATAGCATCCTCAAGGGGCTTTAGCAAAGCTTTTGCCTCTACCTCGCGCGAACCTTTTACAGGTAACGCACCTAAAAGGTCACAGGTATCAACATAAGCTTCATCAATTTCCAGATAGTGGTTCTTATAAGTATTTGGTAACCAGGCATAAGAGGTCATCAACTCCCTGGCTGGAAAAAAAACAACCTTTTCTGAATTCCAGCGTTTCGGTAACTGATTGATCTTAACTTCGGTTTCCGCTCTTGCCGAAAATTCAAAACTGACCGAATGTTGGCTATTCGTGCATTCAAAACTCATAGTGCATGATTGAATACTCTTGTTACTAACTATGCCGCCCAATTTCTCAGGCCTAAACACATTAACCAGCTTTTCTCCGTATGCACTCTGTAATTTACCCTTTGACGGTGCTGTTCCAGGGCTTTTCCTAGCATCAAGCACACCAGTCGCTAGACTCGCATAAGCAGCTTTAAGTAAATGAGATTTACCACAACCATTCTCACCCACAATGATATTAATACCAGGGCAAAGCTGAAGTTGCGCGTCTTGAAAGGCCGTCAGGTTCTCGATACGAATACTATTCAGCATCCTGCGTTAATCCTTGTAAGTTAGGACATTTCTTTGTTCGTCTATTATACCTACTCTAGAGAATCAGGACGCAGTTATTGTGAATTATTGAAGACTCTGAACTAAATCGCCCGAAGAATGGCTTGTGAAGCAAGATAGACTTGGAGAAATTAGCCGGTTACACCATGGTAACCGACTTTGAGAAAGGGCTTACTTTTTAATCATCCCCTTCAGGGTCTTATCGGCTTTCTCACCATAGGGAGGCAACATACCGCCCAGAGCCTGTAGATTGATCTTGGTCTGAGTAAAGACTGAACGGGCATGACTGAATGTTTTAAAACCTTCAGGGCCATGGTAGTTACCCATACCACTGTCACCCACACCACCAAATGGCAAGTCTTCACAGCTGACATGTGCCAGTACATCATTAATGCAGACACCACCGGATGTCGTATTATCCAGAACCTTACGAATTTCGGCTCCCTTTTTCGGACCGAAGTAATACAGCGCCAGCGGTCTGGGGTTAGCATTGATATAGTCAATGCACTCATCCAGCTTTTTATAACTCTTCACACTGAGCAGTGGTCCAAACAGCTCATCCTGGCTGACTTTCATATCAGTAGCAGGATCAACAATCAGGGTTAATGGGATTTTGTGAATCCCCTTCTGGCTTGAGAAATCTTCATTGGCTGGATTAATTTCCCTGACATCGCCCCCTTTGTCTTTGGCATCCTGAATATAACCCAGCAGACGTTGATAGTGACGCTCGTTGATCACCGATGAGTAATCTGGATTATTGAGCAGGGTCGGAAACATTTCCGCCACAATGCTGGAGGCATGACTCAGGAACTCTTCACGCAGGTCTTCCGGCACAAAAACATAATCCGGAGACAGGCAAACCTGACCTACATTCAAGGTCTTACCGGCAAATATACGACGAACCGCTTCTTTTAAATCAGCATCCCGGGAAATAATGACCGGCGACTTGCCCCCCAATTCCAGGGTAACCGGTGTCAGATTCTCAGAGGCGGAACGCATCACATGACGAGCAATAGAAGTCGCTCCAGTGAAAATCAGATGATCCAGCGGCAGACCGGATAAAGCCGCCCCGACTTCAGGCCCTCCCAGGAAGCCAACACACTCTTCTTCCTTGTAGTACTTCTTGATCAGGGTATGCAGCAGCGTGGAAGTCTCGGGTGTGACTTCCGAATACTTGATCAGGGCTCTGTTACCTGCAGCAAAAATACCTGCCAGAGGAGAGATTACCGTATGAATCGGGAAGTTCCAGGTTCCCAGAATACCAATTACCCCCTTTGGCTGGTATTCAATACGAGCTCGGGCACCAAACAGGTTCATGGGCACTGGTGCCTTTCTTTTCTCAGGCTTCATCCAGGATTTCAGGGACTTGCGGGTATGCTTCAGGGATTCAAGTGTTGAATAAATGTCGGACATTAACGTTTGATGACTGGAGCGATGACCAAAGTCCTTGCTTAGCGCAGCAACCATTTCATCTTTATGGTCATGAACCAGATCAATCAAGCGATTCAGGCGATCAATTCGGACTTCAGCCGTAACAACGCCTTCTTCCAGATAAGCCGCTTTCTGACGATCCAGCACCGCCTGCATGTCGGCAGTACTGACATCAATCTTCTCTTGTACGGTCATTTCTCCACCCTCTTTATTATTCTTTTTACCGCGAATCTTTTTTGCATTCCTGAGGGAAGAAAAAATGATTCAGTCACTCATGGCTGTTAAAACACTTCTAGCCAGATGTTGCAGGGTCTTTTAGAAACCGTTGATGCCTTGCTTCACTATCAACGGTCTCCTGGGAGCCTGACCGAGAATACTGTCATCAGGGTATCCCAAACCCAAACGCTTGGAATCGTCCGAAATAATGACACACCCGTGTAATATTAGAAAGGGTTTACAAAAACAATTAAGACGGTCAGCTCACAAACAAGTAAAGCCTCTGACAAATAGTCAGAACTTCTCTTTCAGCACCCATAAAAAAACCCGGGGAAATCACCCGGGTTTTTCTTCAGCCCTGATAAACTCAGGCAGAGAGCGATGCGGTAAAATCCAACATACGCTTCAATGGAATCAGAGATTTCACTCTCAAAGCATCATCCACTTCTACCACATTCAATGCACCTGGCTTTTCCAGACACTGAACCAAGGCTTCCAGAGAGTTCATCGCCATCCAGGGACAGTGTGCACAACTCTTACAGGTAGCACTTTCTCCAGCAGTAGGCGCTTCGACAAAGGATTTATCCGGAGAGGCCTGCTGCATTTTGTAGAAAATGCCACGATCAGTCGCCACAATAAAAGTGGAGTTAGGCAGTTCCTGAGAAGCTTTCAGCAGCTGACTGGTAGAACCAACGACATCCGCCACCTGTACTACTGAATCCGGTGATTCCGGATGCACCAGAACCGCTGCATCAGGGTATACCCGCTTGAGATCTTCAATACCCTTGGCTTTGAATTCCTCATGAACAATACAGCTGCTATCCCAGAGCAACATGTCTGCTCCGGTGTTTTTCTGGATGTAGCTGCCCAGATATTTATCGGGCCCCCAGATAATCTTTTTGTCCTGATCCATCAGGTGCTCAACGATGTCGATTGCACAACTTGAGGTCACCACCCAGTCAGCCCGAGCTTTTACCGCTGCTGACGTATTGGCATAGACGACAACTTCACGATCAGGATGCTGATCGCAAAAAGCCGAAAACTCATCCACTGGACAACCGATATCCAGGGAGCACTCTGCTTCCAGTGTCGGCATCAGCACACGCTTTTCCGGACTCAGGATTTTGGAAGTTTCACCCATGAAGCGAACACCGGCAACCACCAGAGTATCGGCAGAATGATCACGACCAAAACGTGCCATTTCCAATGAGTCGGCTACATAACCCCCGGTTTCTTCAGCTAACGCTTGAACCACAGGGTCCGTGTAATAATGTGCAACAAGAACAGCATTTTCCTGTTCAAGGAGCTCACGCACCTTTTGTTTCAGTGCTTGTTCTTTTGCTTCATCCAGGCCCTGAACAGATGCGCCACCCAGGTGCTCCTGAACAAATGCTCTATCACTAAGTACACTCATAAAAATCGGTCTGAAAGTCTCTTAAAGACATAATTTGGCAAATTGCGCCGATATTAACACAATTGAAAGATTCGGGCAGCTAGGAAAAAGAGAGAAAACGAAGGAGGGGAAAATGGTGGGTCGTGTAGGATTCGAACCTACGACCAATTGGTTAAAAGCCAACTGCTCTACCAACTGAGCTAACGACCCGACGCGGCGTCATAATACCCAGCCGACTGAATCTTGCAAGCTTTTTCTGCAACCTGTCTTACATTCCATTGATAAGACTGCGTCAGTGCTTTTTTTTCCTTGGATACTGGTCTATGTATTGTGTCAGCCCTTTGGGAAATCAATTATGAGTAAACTGTTTTCATCATCACTGACGAAAATGTTGCTCTGGCACATGGCTGATCTATGCGTGCACTGATTGCAATGCTCAAGCATGAAACCAACTCTTTTTCGCCACTGGTCACCGATCTGAAACGATTTAAAGAGTGGACTCTGTTGTATGATAAACAGATTGTCGAACGGCTTTTTGAAACCAATTCTCCCACCGCTGGCTATCTGAAGTTACTGGATGAACTGAGAATTCCAACGGAAACTCCGGTTGCAGCCGAAGCCATGCCATCAGGTCCGGTAGATGATGAATCCTTCTGGCAACTGAAAGAAAAAATCATTGAGCGGCTTAAAGGGGTAAACCTCTGCTTACTGGATCTTCATGGTGCCATGATTACCCAGAGCAGTCTGGATGCCGAGGGGTTCTTTCTAAAGGAAATCCGTCAGCTTTACCCGGATCTGCCTATTGCTGTGAGTCTGGATTTTCATGCCAATGTCAGCCCTGACATGGTGGAAGCGGCCAATATTATTTGCGGTTACCACACTTACCCCCATGTTGATATGAAGGAGACCGGTCTGCGAGCTGGCAGAATATTAATGAACACTCTGTCCGGTAAAGTAAACCCTGTCATGAGCCTGGGACAAATCCCTATTCTTCCTCATACCCTGAAACAGGGCACGGATGATGAACCTTTCAAAAGCCTTATGAAACTCTGCCGCTCAAGAGAATCGCTGGACGGGGTCATCGATATCAGCCTGTTTGGAGGCTTCCCTCTTTCAGATACTCCCGATACCGGTCCCTCGGTTATTGTCATTACCAATAATGATCCTGACCTGGCAAACATTCTCAGAGATGAAATAGTCACAGCAGCGTGGGAAGTCAGAGAGCAGATGATTTACAGGCCTGACCCTCGAGATAAACTGCTGAAAAAAGCAGCGGAGTTAAAGAAGACCACTCTACTGCTGGATCATTGTGACAATTGCGGTTCAGGGGGAACCCAGGATGTCATGACCGTGATTCGCGAGGTCATCAAGTACAGCTTAAAAAATGTGGCAGTGGCGGCAGTGTGTGACCCGACCGCTGTGCATTTGATGCAGGTGGCCGGTATTGATCAAATCATCACTGTCGATCTGGGAGGTAAAACCGATATGGCCTTAGTAGGCCTGAAAGGGAAACCTCTAACACTGACCGGAAGAGTGAAAGCACTCACTACTGGTCGATGGACGCTAGGTGGCCCCATGTACAGCGGCATCACAATCAACATGGGACCTACTGCAGTTTTCGAATGCGGAGAACTGGAGATCATTGTTACTTCTCACCATATCGAACCCTGGGATAAAGGGATTTTTATTGCCTGCGGCATTAACCCCGAACTTAAGCGTTACTTGCTACTGAAAAGCCGCATCCATCACCGAAGCAGCTTTTCTTCACTGACCCGCAACGAACTTCTGTTAGATGGTGAAGGCGTAACCAGCTCTGACTATAGCCAGTTTCCATTCCAACATTTGAGAACCCCTCTTTACCCACTGACTGAAGATGGACAAAGCGTCTCAAATCAGGGGGGGGGTGTGAGTCAGAGTTTTGAAAAACCCCCATAAAACATAAAGATAAATAAGTTTTATGAAAATCCTCAGAAACGACCAGCCAAAACTCCTGAAACTTATTCAATTTCGACTAGGATTAAGCGATTCACTCTAATCTTGTTATAAGAAAGGTAGTCTCATGTCACCCAAAGGACTAAGGCCTCTCTCCCTGTTTATTGTTACTGCTTTGCTGTCTCTGGAAGTTGCCAGTGCTGGTCAGAGCGGAGTACAGTTTCTTGGTAGTAAAAAGCTGGATTACAGTGAAGATCAACCTATTCTGGGAATTTCTTCAATCCGTTACGACAAGGCTCATAACCAATTCATCCTGCTTTCGGATGATACTGGAGCCGTTCCCAACTATTACGGTAAAAACGGGCAGTCCCGCTACTATCTTATCCCGGAAGAAACCCTGATTAACCGTCAAGGCGTGGTAAAAAGTAAAGATCCTTTTTTGAAGACCTCAGGCAGTCTGGTGCAGGAAGTCCCCATTCAGCCCAATGACACCATTGTGTGGACAACCAACGGTCATATCGATACCGAAGGCTTTGATTTCCTTGGTGACAATGCCTTTTTGGTAGCTTCGGAACAAAGCGCGACCTTTCTGTTCAACTGGGTTTCCCCCTGGATACGCTTTCCAGGATGGAATGTTCACAGCAGTCTGCTGAAAGTGGGCAGAGATGGCTCCCTTCTTGGTGCTTATCACTACCCCAGCGAATTCTCCAACTCCGGCTGGCGCTTCGACTGGAAGGTTCCTCATTGGGTACCTTTTGCCTATGACACTGAAATATACAACTGGCACAGTGAAGACCCTAATCGGAAAGGGGTTAAGCGCAACCGGGGGTTTGAAACTGTCACTCATCTGCCGGGCACCAGCGACTACATCGCCATTACTGAACAGAGCCTCCTGCAAGATGACAAGAACTGGGATCATTCGCAAGGCACCACACCCAGTCGAGTATTGCGTTTTTCCATGGCTGAGCCCGCCAACCTGGTTTCTGCCTACGTTAAACCAGACGTACAGTACCATTATCAGCCCACTCCCGTTCCTGTAGAACTTTTTGATCCCTTGGCTGATGTTATTGTACAAAGCGTCAGCGATGCCCAGGCAATCAATGATCATCAGTTTCTCGTGATTGAAAAAAATTACGTCAAGAAAGCCAATAGAAAAACCGTCAATTACTCCTTCTCGGAGATCTACCTGGTTGACCTCAATGATCCTTTGCCACCCATTCAAGGTAACAGTAGCAATGGTTCACAAGAGAGCAACAATGAAACGCCAGAGAATACTGTGACGCCATTGCCGTTACTCAGAAAGAAGCGTCTACTGAGCACCCAGGATTTCGAAAAAACCTTTCCGGATTTCAAAAGAATCAACATTGAAGGGGTGACACTCGGGCCTGATGGGGATAGCGGGAACAAGCTGCTGGTTCTGGTCAGTGATAACGGCGCTAATTCGCCCAAGCCAAGAAGTACAGACGTAATCTTTTTCAAGGTGCCTGAGAAGCTGTTCAAGATGCAATAAACCTTTCAAAATGCCGCACTCTCACTCTTTGAGAGTGCGGCATTTTTTTATTTCAGCAACCTTGAATCAACGAATGGTTAACACTCAGGATTCTTTGTAATAAGGAGTAGGATCAGAAACCCCGGCTTCTTCAAATCCTTTTTTGCGGTAGCGGCAACTGTCACAAACACCGCAGGCACGGCCCTGCTCATCTGCCTGATAGCAGGACACCGTTATTCCGTAATCCACTCCCAGACGACTGCCTTCCTTAATGATCTCAGCTTTGGTCAACTCCAACAGTGGAGCACGGATATGGAAGTGATCACCCTCTACTCCCGCCTTGGTAGCGAGGTTAGCCATTTTCTCGAACGCTTCAAGATACTCAGGACGACAATCCGGATAACCAGAATAATCCACGTCATTGGCACCAATGAAGATATCCCTGGCACCGAGTATCTCAGCCCATCCAAGCGCCAGAGAAAGAAAGACAGTATTACGTGCAGGAACATAGGTGACCGGGATACCTTCTCCCAGGTCCTCAGGGACATCAATATCGTCATCCGTCAAAGCAGACCCGCCAAGGTCACGTAAATCCAGCTTCAGGGTTTTATGAGCCTTAGCTCCCAACTCTTTTGAGACTCGAACAGAGGCTTCTAATTCCACCCTGTGTCGCTGACCGTAATCGAAGCTGACGGTATAGCACTCATACCCCTGGTCTCTGGCAATAGCCAGCACTGTGGAAGAATCCAGACCACCGGATAATAAAATGACTGCTTTTTTTGTCATGCTCTTGGTTCCTGTTTCAATAAAATGCAACCACATAAGAGGCTGACTGATAATAGTGATCGAGATTAAATTCAGTAGAACAAGGCCACTTTTTCTGGATTTTAGGCCAACTTATCAATTCTCGGTCAGGCTCTCAGGGTTACAGAGACTCTTTTAATCTGGATAAGCCGGCATTCCAACCGGCTTTTATTCAGATTCAAGGCTTCTTACCTCTATCCCTTTTGCCACCAGGGAAAGCTGGAGGTACTTAAACCCCTGTCTTGTCACCCCAGATCACACGGTGTAACTGCACCTGGAATCGGACGGGTAGTTTGTCGGAAATAATCCAGTCAGCCAGCTGGTCTGGCCCCAGTTGATCATTGACGGGAGAGAAAAGGACATCGGATACCCGGTTAGCCAGGTTGTACTGCATCATCTTACTGACTGACCAGTCATAATCTTCCCGATTGGCAATCACGAATTTGATCTGATCATTGGCAGTAAGATGCTGAATATTTTCGTACAGATTTCTGTGACTTTCGCCGGATGCCGGTGGCTTGAGATCCATTACCTTGACCACGCGCTCGTCAACCGGGGAAACATCCAAAGCACCACTGGTTTCCAGAGAGACTTCATAGCCTTTATCTGATAATCGCTCAAGCAGAGGCAGACAGTTTGGCTGACCAAGGGGCTCCCCGCCTGTGACACACACATATTTTGCGCCATAGCCTTCGACCACATCAATAATCTCATCCAGAGACATGCGGGTGCCGCCATGAAACGAATACTCCGTATCGCACCACGTGCAACGCAGAGGGCAGCCCGTGAGACGGACAAACACAGTGGGCAGGCCCGAGGTTCGGGACTCCCCCTGCAGGGAGTGAAAAATTTCAGTAATTCTGAGGGTATCAGCAGTCATTGAGCTCTCACCAGACGTTCAGGTCGGCAATACTAGGAGTCCACCCGACTTAAGTCAATTTCGGGTTAAAAACGTTGGCTGAGGAAGGGCTGTTACGACAGTAGAAAGAACGTCAGGAGTGCTCAAGAGGAGGCAATACAGCAGGCATAACCAATAGAAGAAGCAATGCCCACCCGGGAGGGAAGGATGGGCAAAATCACTCAGGTACCGGACATATTCCTAAGATAAGTATCAGACAATCTGGCAGCAGCACTACCGGGGTATTGACTTATCACTGATTCGAGACGTTTCTTGGCAGCGGCTTTTTCGCCCTGCAGATCCAGAATGCGACCCAGCTTATAAGTAGCGTCTGGAACTTTTGGACTGTCCGGATAGGCATCAATCAAAGCCTGAAAGTCGCCCTGTGCTTCCTTGTACTTACCTTGAGCCATCTGAACTTCACCCAGCCAGTATTGGGCATTATCCGAGAACTGACCTTTGGGGTAATCTTTCAGCAATTGATTCAAGGCGA
The DNA here is from genome assembly GCF_051008435.1 of Endozoicomonas sp. Taxonomy (GTDB): domain Bacteria; phylum Pseudomonadota; class Gammaproteobacteria; order Pseudomonadales; family Endozoicomonadaceae; genus Endozoicomonas_A. The sequence goes on from NZ_JBPCXO010000524.1 coordinate 10,198, forward strand.
CAACCGCGTCATCAAAACGCTTATCCTTGATGAGGGAGAAAGCGGCCTGATAAGCTGCTTCTTCACGGGTATCCGATTGACTGACCGATGGTTTACTGCCAATAGCAGGCAATATCACTGGAGAACGTTTAGAGCTTCCGGCTGCCACAGGAGCAGTACCGGAAGATTCACCCAGACGGGAAATGCGCTGATCAAGATCCAGGTATCGATCCCTGTTTTCCTGCTGCAACTGTTTGATCTGATAAGACTGCTCTTCCACCTGCCCTCTGAGGGTCATGATCTCCTGGCGAAGCTCATCCACCAGGTTCAACAAATGGGCAGTGCCTCCTGCTGCGGGCTGTACTGTAGCTGATTCAACCTGAGGCTGAACCTGCGAGACCTCAACAGAGTCATTGCTTCCTGAAGGCTGGGAGTCCACCACAGGTACCTGTGCCTGGACATGAGAAGCCATCAGGCCGGCAAGAGCGATTGCCGGTAGCGAATAAAAAGCAGAACAAAAAGATCGTTTCAGACGCATTCAGTCTCATTCCCTGTCGGGCAGCCATGAGCCTGAAATGCTGCCCACCCTTGGCACTCATGCCAGAGAGCGGGCCATGGCTGCATTATGAAATCAATGGTATCAGTTGATTACAATGTGAGCACGGCGATTCTTCGCCCAGGCTTCAGCATTGTGAGCCGGGTCCAGTGGCTTCTCAAAACCGAAGCTGATCACTTCAACACGGCTTGGAGAAACACCCTTGGCTACCAGGTAGTTTTTCACAGAATTAGCACGACGCTCGCCCAGGGCCAGGTTGTAGGTGCGAGTTCCACGCTCATCGGTATGACCCTGGATGATGATGTTCTTGCCACGACCTTCACGGGAGTTCAGGTAAGCAGCTTGCACGTCCAGAGCCTTATAATCGCTTTCTTTCAGTTTTGAGCTATCAAAGCCGAAGTGAAAGGTTTTATGTTCCAGCATCTGTTCGATCTGTTCAGGAGAAGCCTGAACGTCACCGCTGTCGATCACAGCTTGAACAGCAGGATCCAGGACAGGCGTAGTTTCAATAACTACTTCTTCTATCACTGTTTCAGGGGCAGTATCAACATTAGATGTACTTTCACCACCAGTAGAGGCACAACCCGCCAGCCAGAGTGCAGTAGCAGACAGCGCGGCGGCTTTGACAAAATTGGCAAAACGCATGACAAGCTCCAATCGTTCGTTCAGTGTTGGTAAGTCAAAAATCAATGATTTGATTGATGCAGTACAGTATCAGAACTGCAGACTCCGGACTAGCCCGAATACCAAGGGAGTCAGCCGAACTTGTGACTATTTCGGCCTAAAATCCAGAAAGAGTGTTCATCTCTTCAAAACTTTAGGCCTGCAGCCTCAAGTTCACCTTTTTCCCCGGCGAACTTATCCGGCCCGATTTTAGCGTTGTGTACCTAACGACGGTCCCCACACCGGCTCTCTGACATCACCCTCGGCCGATGGCAGGCGATATTTTACTCGACCATCCGCTGTGACAATGCCAAGCTCCCCATTTCTGTTTCCCGTTACCGCATATATAAGACGACGGCCCCCTGGGGAAACACTGGGTGAATCTTCCAACCGGGCTGACGTCAGCAGACGCAGTCTCCCAGTATCAAGATCCAGAATTGCGATGTTAAATTCGGCAGCTCCCTGACCTTTATGAACCAGTGCCAGCGATTTACCATCAGGGAATACTTTAGCACGGGCATTGAACTTACCTGTAAATGTCAGTCGCTTGGGTTTCCCTTCGGCGACCACAGTACCGTTCGACAATCTGTTCACACCCACCTGATAAATCTGGGCACTGCCCCCACGGTTAGAAGTAAAAATCAGACTCTTGCCATCTGGCATCCAGTCAGGTTCGGTATCAATGGAAAAGTGCGATGTAATCTGGCTGAGCTTACTGGTCGCCAAATCCATCACATAAATGTCCGGGTTATCTCCCTTGGACAATACCAGTGCTACCTGTTTGCCATCCGGAGAAAAGACCGGAGAGCTGTTCAAGCCTTTATAACCAGTCAGTTTCTGACGTTTGCCGGTCGACAGTTCCTGGACAAAAATGGCAGGACGCCCGGACTCAAAAGAAACATAAGCAACACGACTACCGTCGGGTGACCAGCTGGGAGACAGTATAGGCTCTCTTGAACGAAGTATCTCGCGCTGGCGCTGACCGTCGGCATCGGCGTAGTTCAGGCGATAGTCCGTACGCTCGACACTCTTGCGATTGGCCGTGACATACATGATACGAGAAGAAAAATCCCCGGGAATGCCTGTGATCTTTTCGTAAACAGCGTCACTGATATGATGAGCTAACCCACGCAGCTGACTTTCAACACCACGTGCCTTGCCTTTCATAATGCTTTTCTGTCGAACAATATCAAACAGCTGATAGTCCACTTCAAAGGTACTGCCTTCCTGTTTCACCTGGCCAGTGACCAGATAGGAAGCTCCCAGGATATTCCAGTCTCGATAAACCACATCTTTGGCACTGGAAGGGAAGCTTAGCATGTCCTTTCTGGGCAGAGGTGCAAACAGACCACTCAGACGAAGATCATTATCTACGACAGAGGCCATATCTTCCGGCAGAATTTTCTTGCCACTCCAACTGAAAGGAGACACCGCCACCTTGACAGCCTTATCATTTCCCTGGGTCACTTCGATCGTCAGAATAGCCTGAGCATTCTGCATCGACATTAACAGGACAGCCAACAGCCATGTGTTAAAAATGCCTCGTTTCCGAAACAAATTACCCATCACGGCCTGACCCGATCTCGATCTGCTCATCAAACCGATAGAAAACCATTGCACTAATTGTTTCATCTCACCAGATCCTCTGGCCTGAACCTAAAGTTAACGCGTTTGAAATTGTTATCGAACACACGCCGCTCAAGTTTTTTCAATTCTGGAAAGGGCGCTGCTTTCTGTATCGCCTGTACGACAGATCGATCATAAGCTTCATTCCCACTGCCTTCCAACAACCTGACTTCGAGCAGATCGCCGTAAGGAGACAGACTCAGCTGAACAAGAGCCACCATGCCATTTCGGGCACTGGGTGGCCGGTTCCAGTTCTGAGCAATCAAGCCACCAAGCAGCTGCTGATAATATCCAACTTCTGACTGGTCTTTTTCCGCCTGTTCTGCAGCGGCTGCCTGAGCCTGTTCGCGAGCCACTCGTTCCTGCTCCAGCTGCCTGAGCAAGTCTTCCTGCTGTCGCTTTTTCCTTTCCTCTTCAGCCAGACGTTCCCGTCGTTCACGTTCTTTTCGGGCCGCCTCTTCCTTTTTAGCTTTATCTTTCGCAGCCTGCTCCTTTTTCAGAGCCAGTTCTTTCTGCTTTTTAATTTCTGCCTGTCGACGAGCTTCCTGCCTGCGTTTCTGCTCAGCCAGCTCACGGGCTTTCTGAGCGGAGTCTTCAACGCTCTTGGCAGCATCCACTACCGGTTTCGGTGCCGGTGGTTTGGATTTAGGCTGGGTTACTTCGACAACACTGGCTTTGATACTTCTTGGCGGCACGATCCTCAATTCATCTTCAGATGACCAGTTCCAGGACAAGAGACCCAGTATCAGGATATGCAAGAGTATGGAAATAACCACTGCAAATCCGTAACCCTGAAACAGCTTATGACTGAAAAAAGCACCGATCAATGGAATCTTCTTCATTACAGCCCTGCGTTCCACACTACCATGGTCATGTTTTGTTCTGCCTGACGGTCAATCTTCGGGTAAACACCTTCTATCATCAGCGTTTTTCCCCTTCATCAAGCGATGCAGGATCTGTAATCAATCCAACATCGTTGACGCCTGCTTCCTGCAGTTTGGCCATCAGTTCAACCACCGAGCCATAATTAACCGTACGATCCCCTTTGATCAAAACCTGGGTATCAGAACTGGCGGACAGTACTTTGCCTACTTTATCACTGATATCATCCATTCCCTTGGCACTTTCCTGATTACCTCCCAGGTCAATAAAGTACTTTCCGTCTGACTGGATAGAAATGATCAGCGTCTTGGCATCATCAGGCAGTGGCATTGGTTTGCTGGTTGTTTTCGGTAATTCAACCTTCACCCCTTGCGTCAACATCGGGGCGCTGACCATAAAGGCCACCAGCATAACCATCATGATGTCGATAAACGGCACCATGTTGATTTCTGACATCGGCTTGCGCCGGGTTCTGGATCGAGCCATGATTTTTACTCGCTCCCTCAACCTGCGCGGTGACGACTGTGAACCTTGCGATGAAGAATACTGGAGAACTCATCGGCGAAGGTTTCGTAGTTCGCCAGCAGGGCTTCCGTTCTTGAAGCGTAACGGTTATAGGCCACTACTGCGGGAATCGCCGCTACCAGACCCACAGCCGTAGTCATCAGTGCTTCCGCAATACCGGGAGCTACTGAAGCCAGCGTAGCCTGCTGAACATTGGCCAGTCCACGAAAAGAATTCATGATGCCGACAACGGTACCGAACAGTCCCACATAGGGGCAGGTTGAACCCACACTGGCCAGAAAAGGCAGGTGCGTTTCCAGTTTTTCCTGCTCACGGGAGATGGCAACTCTCATGGCTCTTTGAGTTGCTTCCATGACGGCATCAGCATCCTCTGTGCCCTGGGAGCGCATCCGAGAGAATTCACTGAAGCCGGAGCGGAATATCTGTTCCAGACCGCCCAGATCTTCTTCTTTATCCAGCTCTTTATAAAGCTGGGTCAGGTCCATACCGGACCAGAAGCGATCTTCAAAAACCTGCATGTTCTGATGGGCTGAACGGATCAGTAAGCCACGCTGTACGATCATGACCCATGAAACAACCGATGCCACCACCAGCAGTGTAAGCACCAGCAATACGATCCAGCTGGCATTTCCCACCAGGGACCAAATGGACATGCTTTCTGCCACCGAGAACCTCGCTTTTAAATCGATGAATACCAGGAGCCTGACCGAGAATAGACAGGTCGGCCTAAAATCCAGAAAGAACAGCCGCAGCCTTGAGCGCTCTAGACAGTCCCGATGAATTGGCTTAAATAGGTCAACTATTCGCACAAATCCATCGAAAAAATGGCCCCGCTCTACTGAATTTTAATCTCGACCGCTATTCTCGCTCAGGCTCCAAGTTAGAGAAAAATAGTGTCGGCAGTCATTCTGGCTCTTAACCCGAAGCAGTGCCTATATTTTCACGATAAATAGATAGTTATGGATAATACCACCAATCTCAGGACGAATTGGTGTCAGGATTTAATTTATTCCGTAAGGATTCTGTAATCGCTGTGGGTTTTCGGGTTTGACTGTCCAGACAGGCCACTACGAAACAACCCTCACATAATAAAACATCTTTACGACAGACCTGTTGCAGAAAAACCATTCTGGCTCTGCCCATACTTTCAATTCGGGCTGTCACGGTCAGAGAGTCATCCAGCTGGGCAATCTGTTTGAACTGGACGGAAGCATCCACCACCACTAGGAGCCTGTCGGACTTATGCTTTCGAGCATAAATTTCAGTAGAACGAGTCGAATTATTCGATGGATTCGTGAGAATAGTTGACCTATTTAATCGAATTCATCGAATAATTGGGCCGTTCTTTC
>NZ_JBPCXO010000525.1:0-6680 GCF_051008435.1 Endozoicomonas sp.
CTTCCTCAATGTTGAGTGGTCAGTACCCAGCAAGCGAGCTGCTTCACCAATCTTGACTAATCTCTTATCCATAGTGTGAGATTATGATAGATAATCATAGATTACTCAATACTGTTTCAAACCCTTAAGAACTTTATAAGAACTGCCTGTGATCTCAGGCACGATGCCGAGCAGGCCAGTATTGATGTCAAACTGAAGTACACCGACTCAAGATCTGAGCGATTCAAACTGAGAGCCAGAAAAGAGATGAATGAGTTCAAGCACGATGTTAAAAACGGCTGGACTGACTTTAAAGGTGACGTAAAGGATGGATGGAAAAAGCTGGTCAACTAACGAATAAGGAGCTGGAACTTGTTACCCGTTCCAGCTCCAAGCCGTCTATGACTTAGTCGGCCATTTCCAGCAACAACTTGTTCAGACGCTGAACGTAGCTGGCCGGATCATCCAGCTGGCCACCCGCTGCCAGGTTAGCCTGATCAAATACCACATGGCACAGATCCGCGAAACGATCTTCATCCGCTTCCTGATCCAGACGAGTGATCAGAGGATGCTCAGGATTGATTTCAAAGATCGGTTTGGCTTCAGGCATGGCCTGACCCGCTGCTTCCATGATCTTGCGCATCTGGGCACCCATATCCTGATCGCCCACCACCAGACAAGCTGGTGATTCGGTCAGACGGTGCGTAACACGGACTTCATCAACCTGACCGACCAGAGAATCCTTGATGCGCTTGAGCAGGTCTTCCTTCTCTTTGGCACTCTCTTCCAGGGCTTTCTTGTCTTCTTCGTCGTCCAGCTGACCCAGATCCAGATCACCACGGGCGATGTCAGCAAACTGTTTGCCATCAAACTCGTTCATGTGTGACATCAGCCACTCATCAACGCGATCACAAAGCAACAGAACCTCAATGCCTTTCTTCTTGAACACTTCCAGGTGAGGACTGTTAGCCGCTGCGTTGAAAGTTTCTGCCGTGATGTAGTAGATCTTGTCCTGACCTTCCTTCATACGGGAAACATAACCTTCCAGAGACTGATCCTGTTCTGTACCTTTGCTTTCAGTGGAAGCAAAACGCAGCAGTTTGGCAACTTTCTCACGGTTGGCAAAATCTTCAGCAGGACCTTCTTTCAGTACCTGGCCAAATTCTTTCCAGAATTCTGCGTACTGCGCCTCTTCCTTCTTGGCCATTTTTTCCAGCATATCCAGAACACGCTTGGTCAAAGCCGCCTTCATGCTGTCAACAGCCGGGTCTTTTTGAAGGATTTCACGAGACACGTTCAGTGACAGATCGTTTGAATCAACCACACCCTTGATGAAGCGCAGGTACATAGGCAGGAATTCATCGGCCTGATCCATGATGAAAACGCGCTGAACATAAAGTTTCAGGCCTTTCTGCATGTCACGGTTGTACAGGTCGAATGGTGCCTTGGCAGGAATAAACAACAGACTGTTGTATTCCAGCTTGCCTTCAACGCGGTTATGGCTCCACTTCATAGGATCAGCGAAATCGTGGCTGATGTGCTTGTAGAACTCTGTGTACTCTTCATCAGAGATTTCAGAACGGGAACGGGTCCACAATGCCTTGGCGGTATTGACGGTTTCCCACTCAGGCGCTTTGTCTTCGTCCTGCTGTTCCTCTTCTTCTGAAGGCATATCCTGCTTGATCATCAGGATCGGCATGGAAATATGGTCAGAGTACTTGCGGATGATGTTGCGCAAACGCCAGCCATCAGCAAACTCTTCTGCATCGTCTTTCAGGTGCAGAATAATGGAGGTGCCCCGCTTTTCCTTGCTGATCCCTTCGACGGTGAACTCACCAGAACCATCGGAGACCCAGCGGACAGCTTCTTCTGCAGGCACATCGGCCTTGCGGGTTTCAACGGTTACTGTGTCAGCGACGATAAAGGCAGAGTAAAAGCCGACACCGAACTGGCCAATCAGCTGGGAGTCTTTCTGCTGGTCACCGGTCAGCTTCTGCAGGAAGTCAGCAGTGCCAGACTTGGCGATAGTACCCAGGTGTGCAATAACATCTTCACGATTCATACCAATGCCGTTGTCAGCAATGGTTATGGTTTTCGCTTCCTTGTCAAAATCAACTCGGATATCCAGATTCGGATCGCTTTCCAGCAGGCCGTCTTTATGCAGTGCTTCAAAACGAAGCTTGTCTGCAGCATCAGAAGCGTTGGAGATCAACTCCCGCAGAAAAATTTCGCGGTTGGAATACAGGGAGTGGATCATGAGGTGAAGAAGTTGCTTAACCTCAGTTTGAAAACCCAGTGTTTCTTTTTTAGCTTCGACAGTCATTTGACCCTCTACGTTGCTTTCTCGCAGCGGCCGCCATTCAGGAGGACTTCCCGAATGATCAACCTGATCATTAATTACTTTGAAACTAATGTGGGGACAGGGTTTTTGATTTCAAGGCAGTATTGCGGATTTTTTACACCTTTCTTATCCATGGCTCTGGTGAACCCGTCGGTTTTCTCTGCCTTCAACCGCTCCAGATTTACTCCCTCTCACTGACTGAAAGAGCATCCAGCACTTTAGAGTGGAACTCCCGGCGATAAAGAATCACCACGACCAACACGGAACTGATAATGAAAATAGAGGGATGTATGAACCACGAGAGCGTGGCCAGGGCGAAGTAATAGGCACGAAGGCCATAGTTAAAGTGATTTGCCGCCAGGGTCATAATAGAACCTGCCTTGTCGGCAAAGACTTTTTGCTCTGTTTTATTACCACTGATGTCCTGCATCAGAGGCGCACTGCCCATGAGTACACAGGTGAAATTGTAAAGCCTGAGACTCCAGGTGAACTCAAAGAAGGTATAAACAAAAATGACCAGCATCACCAGTACCTTGAGTTCCCAGAGCTCCCGGGTATAAGTGGTGACAAAAGGCATGGTTGAAAGCACACCAACGGCCTCTTCAGAGGCAGCGATGCCGGTGATCAGACCCGCCATGACCAGAATACTGGTGGAAGCAAAAAAGCTCACAGAAGCTCTTAAACTGGCCAGCAGACTTGCGTCGGCAATCCGATTATCCCTGCCCAGCAGCCGGTACATCCAGTCTCTGCGATAGAGTGCCAGCACACTGGCCAGACAGGGGGTTGCCTGACCTTTGCGATAAGCAAAAACGGTATACCCTACCCAAAGCACAATAAGTGAGAAAAGTGCAAACCAGTCAAACCACGAGGCGATCCCCGATACATTGGCCATAGTGTCCTTCCTCTTCAGGTTATTGTTGTCTTACGCTCAGGGCCATTCATTCAATGTATCCCTTTCACTTCTCTTGCGACAGGGGTAGCAATCACTAAAGACAATTATTTGATATTCCTACGAAAAATACTCGCCAGAGTCTCAAGGCAACGATCAAAAGAACCGAAACATATGTTAAAGTTCCTTTGGGCCTGATGGTGAGCAAATCGCTCAACCCAGCCCCTTGACTGCCTCTGGCTCAGTATTCACAGGTTAACACCAGCAACAATATAGACTATTGTTTCAGATTGTATCGACTGGCACTTCCGGTTCAGAGACTGATTTTCTATTTCGGCTATTTTCATTCCAGGCCGACGCTTCACCCGGTGTCATCGACAACAGGAGAAAGGATGACAATTTCACATTTTATCATCGGCTGGGCCGTTTACCTGGCAGGAGCAACGGGCTGCTTACTGGCCCTGATTCTGATTACCGGCAGATTACCTGTACGCCTTAAACGCGCCTTGCGACTGACTACAGCCGCACTGCTGTATACTCCCTGGTGGTTAAGCCCGGGGTCAGAGCTTTTGTCTCCAGCTCTCTTTACCATGACCTTTGACGCTCTCACCCATGGCTTTGAGGCGATGGCAAGAACAGGTGTGGTCACCGTGATAGCCGCCGGAGCTGCGGCTCTGATCGCGATTATTCTGCCCGTTAAAATGCCTCCGGCAGTCAAAAAGAAAGAAGAGAACAAACCGGCTGCTTCTGGCCAACGAAAGAAACCCAGAAGACAGGAACCGACCTGCTGACTCAAGCTGGAACTGGCAATGGGGTATTCTGTTTTGCCAGCCAGAATAAAGTTGATTCATTCAATCAACCCTGAACAGCCATTAACGATTGAAACCATTTTGCGTTACCCAAAGAGCCTGTCAGAATTAAGACAACCTCGACAGGCTACAGGCAACGGAAAATGCTCAGAAACAATAAGAACGGACAGTTGAGATGTGTGAACTGCTGGGCATGAGCGCCAATACACCCACCGATATCTGCTTTAGCTTTAGCGGCTTAATGCAGAGGGGTGGACGCACCGGCCCCCATAGTGACGGCTGGGGCATTGTTTTTTACGAAGGGGCTGGAGTGCGTGAATTCCGGGACCCCCACCCCAGCTGTGAGTCTGAAATCGCCCGACTGGTCAGAAATTACCCCATCAAGAGCGATATTGTGATCAGTCACATTCGTCAGGCCAATGCCGGACGGGTCTCCCTGGAAAACACCCACCCTTTTACCCGGGAGTTCTGGGGACGTAACTGGACGTTTGCCCATAACGGGCAACTCAAAGGGATCAAGAAAAAGCCTCTTTGCTATTACCGCCCGGTTGGCACCACAGACAGTGAATATGCTTTCTGCTGGCTGATGTGTAAACTCAGGGAGCGCTTTCCAAAACCCCCTGCCCGACCTGCAACATTACAACGCTATATTCATACGCTGGCGCTGGAGTTAAGAGAGCTGGGCGTGTTCAACATGCTGTTAACAGACTCTAAACACCTGTATTGCTTCTGTTCAACCAAGCTAAGCTGGATTACCCGCAAAGCGCCCTTTGAAAAAGCAACCCTGAAAGATGATTCATTAAGTGTTGATTTCAAAAAGGTCACCACAGAAAATGATGTCGTTACTGTGGTCGCCACCGAACCCCTGACCACCAACGAATCCTGGAACATCATGAAATCAGGTGAATTAATTGTCTTTCGTGAAGGCCAGGTGGTTTATCAACAAAATTGAATAAATAAACGGGATGGTACTAAAAATATGCTGATTTCATCCAACTTTCAGCAACTTTATTAATCATCCCATTTACTTTCAAGCTACTGAAAACGCCCTCTTTAAAATATATGAATTGTTATTAATACTCCTAGTGTCTATATCGTGTTCTTTCTTTCATCAAAGATAATGACATGGCGGTTAAAAAGAGTGTCCAATCCCTCCTGGTTTCTTTAGTACTGTTCACAGTCTTTCAGGAATGCGCCTATTCCGACTCAGTACCTACAATGCAGCATCATGAGTTCATTGAAGAAGTTGAACTGTCGGCTGAACGAAACTGGGGCTATCTCATCAATGCCGTCTCTAATCTTGGCACCAGAATGACCGGAATGGACCAGGGTTGCCTTAATTACCCTGGCGTCAGTTCGACCATCAACGATGGCCTGAATCGACTGTGTGAACAATGCAAAAGTGGCTCAGCGCAATGCCATAAGTTCAGAGCCATGAAAGATCTTGGCTACGCCTTTTCCAAAATGAACGAGAGCTATTTCAGCAGCGTTAAAACTTCACTGTACAGCAGCATGCAGATAGTGGCGCTGCCACTCACGACAGTCACTTTCATTTTGGCCCGTAAAGGGCTTAAACCCATCTGGAAGATATATTCCCCCAAACTGACTGAAATGGTGGCGATCAAAAAGCTGGGAAAACTAAAGGCCAAAATAATCCCTGAAGGCGCTGTCAAAAAAATTCAGAAAGTAGCAACCAAACACTTCCGCAAAAGAACCACCCGAAAAGCTGAGCAAAAGGTCCTTTATTACGCCGCTGAACTGTCCTTTTTAAGCACAGTATCCAAGATTGCGGCCATAGGGATAGCAGCCTACACAGGAACAAGAGTCATTACCGACATTGCACTGGCTGATCGAGGGGCTTTTTACTTCTATATCAACCGTTACTCACTGGGCGATAACCAGGCATTTAACAACTGGTATTCATGGATAGCCAGTTACGCTTACTCGTTTGATAATGACACATCATGGATTCGTGATGCACCGACCATCACGGCCAGAGATTATTTCGACGTCCCTCTGGATATGGACCTCTATTATGAGCTGCTAAGACACTGGTCCCATACTCTTAAGCCCGAAATAAAATCAGAAACCGTCCCCTTTCCCAAATACCCGGCAGATCAATTCAACACGACTTATAGCTGGCATCGCGAACTGAAAATGGATCAGGACAGAAAAAACCTGCTGAACCGGATCACTGAAAACTTAAAGAGCGCACTGTCCAGAACGCCTTGTCAGCGGCTATCCCTGTTCACACCCAAATCCGGACACTTCCCCTTCCTATATCTGACGGTGTGCGTGGCGGAAAACAGGAAGGCTCTGGTTTATCGGCTGGATGAACTGCCACAGTGGCATCAACTGCCCGTGAACGAATTCAGCCGCTTGATCGCCCGTCTAAGTGCCGCTACAGGCAGCAGTACTTTGGCTTTTTACAAACGGCAATAAGAAGACACTCTGGCAGCCAGATGAGCTGCCAGAGCCAGGGCAGGCAGAACTTAGATTATACCAGTCGCACATTCTAACTACGCTATTGTGCTGGCAATCTGAACAACAGCCCTGCGTTGGAACTCCTCGCAATAGCTAGCTATTACTCGTCGTTCCGCCTTGCTCTGATGTCCAGCTTGCCATGCTCATTACGGTAGTTAGAAAATTCTATTGGTATTAC
>NZ_JBPCXO010000526.1:0-54773 GCF_051008435.1 Endozoicomonas sp.
AATTTATTGACCAGCTTGCCAAGTTGTTTACTGGAAAGCTGGTTAAAAGGTGTTGTCGGGTCATCGCATAGAAACCTGATCGAGAGATCATCAAGTGGCTTCAAATGGTTCCGGACGGGATACTAGGTAATTGTTTCAGGTCGAAAAAATGAGGGTTTAGAGTCTGGTCAGTCTGGTACTGCTGTGATAGATTAGTCGCCGTTCGAGGTGAGGCGGATCACAAGTCCGGCAAGTCGTTGGTCACTTAAATGAGTGAATCAAAACGACGTTGACGAGACACCCTGTTCTGGGTAATATTCGCCGCGCTGCAACGAGCAGCACAATGAACTGACGTAAGAGTTGTTCATTATTCGGGGTATAGCGCAGTCTGGTAGCGCGCCTGCTTTGGGAGCAGGATGTCGGGAGTTCGAATCTCTCTACCCCGACCATTTCAATCACTGGTTAAAATGTTGTAATGTTTAACCGAGTGATAACTCATGATGCGCCCGTAGCTCAGTTGGATAGAGCATCCGCCTTCTAAGCGGATGGTCGCAGGTTCGAATCCTGCCGGGCGCGCCATAATTAACTGTCTCGATGAGTCGGTTAGTGCTGGTGGGCGTAGCTCAGTTGGTAGAGCCCCGGATTGTGATTCCGGTGGTCGTGGGTTCGAACCCCATCGTCCACCCCAGTTTGTGTGAAGGCTTAGGCCTGATAAGAGTTAAGCAGCATCAGTAAAGTGCTGTAAGCGGATGTGGTGGAATTGGTAGACACGCTGGTTTTAGGTACCAGTGTCGCAAGACGTGAGAGTTCGAGTCTCTCCATCCGCACCAGTAGACAATACGGGGATAAGCTTGCTTATCCCCGTTTTTGTATTGGAAAAACAGCCTGTTTGAGTCGGGCATTCTGTCTGCAACTAGTCCGCAGTCCCAGGGTTCTGGTGAGGCGTGAGAGGGGCGGGTAGTCTGTTTGTGTGATTAAGGTGCAACGTATAGGTACTTTTGCTAGTCTATGCGCCTTTGTCCCATACGTACGGCAACTCAGGTTTTATTGAGGAACGCAAATGCAAGTCTCCGTAGAAACGACTTCCGGTCTGGAGCGTCGCCTGACAATTACAATCCCTGCTGACAAAATCGACGGGGAAATCAATAAGCGACTTCAGGATCTGTCTCGTCGTGTTCGCCTGGACGGTTTCCGTCCTGGTAAAGTGCCTATGAAGGTCGTGAAGCGTCGCTATGGTCTGGGTGCTCGTCAAGAAGTGCTCGGTGAGCAGATGCAACAGGCATTTGTTGAAGCCGTTACCCAGGAAAATCTGAATCCTGCCGGTGCTCCTCGTGTTGAGCCTAAGGGCGACGAAGAAGGCAAGGATTTCGAATTTGTAGCCACTTTCGAAGTTTACCCTGAAATTCAAGTGGGTGATTTCGGCGGTGTTGAGATTGAGCGTCCTGTTGCTGAAGTCTCCGATGCTGACATTAATGAAATGGTTGATACTTTGCGTACTCAGAGCAAGACCTTTGAAGATGTTGAGCGCGCTGCTGAACAGGGTGATCAGGTCGTATTTGACTACCTGGGTACCTTTGCTTCAGGAGAGAAGGGCGGTGAAGAGTTTGAGGGCGGTAAAGCTGAAAACTCAACTCTGGAACTGGGTTCAGGTCGTATGATTCCTGGTTTTGAAGACGGTCTGGTAGGTGTGTCTGCCGGTGAAGAGAAGACTCTGGAGTTGACCTTCCCTGAAGATTACCATTCTGAAGAACTGAAAGGTCAGGCTGTTGAGTTTGCCTGCAAGGTTCATCAGGTACAGGCTGCTACGTTGCCAGAACTGAATGATGAGTTCTTTGAGCGTTTCGGTGTGACTGATGGCGGTGAAGAAGCTTTCCGTACTGAAGTTCGCAAGAATATGGAACGTGAACTGCGTCAGGCGATCAAAGGTAAGGTGAAAAACCAGGTTATGGATGGTCTGCTGACCACTCATGAAATCGACGTGCCTTCGCCGCTGGTTTCTCAGGAAATCGACCGTATGCGTGAGCAGGCTGTTCAGCAGTTTGGTGGTGCTCAGGGTGGATTCGATCCTAAGCAGCTGCCTGCTGAACTGTTCGAAAAGGACGCCAAGAAGCGTGTAGCTCTGGGTCTGTTGGTGGGTGAGATTGTTAAGCAGCGTGAAATCAAGGTTGATGACGATCGTGTTCGCGTCATGATCGAAGAAATGGCTTCTGCTTACCAGAAACCTCAGCAGGTTGTTGACTGGTACTACAGCAACGAAGAGCAACTGTCTCAGGTTAAGTATGTTGTTCTGGAAGAGCAGGTAGTGGATACTGTTCTTGAAGCAGCCAAGGTTTCTGATAGCGAATGCAGCTACCAGGATGCGATCAAGCCTGCTGCTCCTGAAGAAGCTGAAGCTTCTGAAGAAGAGCAGGCCTGAGGTTAGAGCGTCGTCTAAGGTTTTGGCGCGCGCTGCCGTATAAACGCCTTGTGCGCGTTGATAATGTTCGTCACCATAAGGTGAGGCATTATTCAGGTTAAACCATGACACGTTACGCGACCCGCTCTATGCGGGTCGTTCCTCTTCGACTTGGCAAGGAGTTAAGACAGGACATGTCCAGACTGATCGAAACGCAATCCGTGGCAATCACCAATTCCGGCCTGGTACCTATTGTCGTTGAACAGTCCGCCAGGGGTGAGCGTTCTTACGACATCTACTCACGCCTGCTCAAGGAAAGAGTTATATTCCTGGTGGGTCAGGTTGAGGATCACATGGCCAATCTGGTCGTGGCTCAGCTACTGTTCCTGGAATCAGAAAATCCTGATAAGGATGTTCATCTTTATATCAATTCTCCGGGTGGCTCGGTAACTGCTGGTATGTCTATTTATGACACCATGCAGTTTATCAAACCGGATGTTTCTACCATGTGTATTGGTCAAGCCTGCAGCATGGGTTCACTGCTTCTGGCAGCGGGCGCTCAAGGCAAGCGATACGCATTACCACATTCCAGAGTGATGATTCATCAGCCGCTGGGTGGTTTTCAGGGGCAGGCATCCGATATTGCCATTCATGCCCAGGAAATTTTGACCATCAAAGAGCGCCTGAATACGGTACTGTCCACACATACCGGGCAGCCTATGGAAGTGGTTGAAAAAGATACTGATCGTGATAATTTCATGAGTGCTGAGCAGGCAATGGAATACGGCCTGATTGACAAGGTGCTGAGCAGTCGTATCCCGACTGACAAGTGATCCTGAGTCTGAAATGCCATCTGGCAGAAATCTATTAGAATAGATGAAGGCTGCCAGGTGGTGCTTTCATGGAAGCAGTCAACGTAATACCGGCAATAATCGGCCGTGATGTGACGGAATACTCTGAATCCATGACTGTTTTTGCCTGATGCATGAAAAACCGGTCTGACTGGCTTCCGGTTGACTGTTTTTCTGTAATTTCTCCTGTTTGACACTTGAAAATACGCCCCAATGCCTGCATCTTGTTTTTTATGACAGGTGTTGTTCCTACAACAGGGTAATCGAATGACCGACGAAACTAGCGGCAAGGGTGAAGATAACGGCAAGTTGCTGTACTGCTCTTTCTGCGGAAAAAGTCAGCATGAGGTTCGCAAGCTCATTGCCGGCCCTTCCGTGTTTATTTGCGATGAGTGCGTTGATTTATGCAATGACATTATCCGTGAAGAGATTCAGGACAGCGAAACCGAGACTTCCTCCGATAAGTTGCCGACACCCCGGGAAATCAAGGATATTCTCGACGAATACGTGATCGGTCAACCGCGCGCTAAGAAAGTGTTGTCGGTGGCTGTCTACAACCACTACAAGCGTCTGCGTTACGGTGACAAGAAAAAAGATGACGTAGAGCTGGGCAAGAGCAACATCATGCTTCTCGGGCCTACGGGTAGTGGTAAGACGTTGTTGGCCGAGACGCTGGCACGTTTGTTGAACGTACCGTTTACCATCGCTGATGCGACCACACTGACTGAAGCGGGTTACGTGGGTGAAGATGTCGAAAACATCATCCAGAAGTTGCTGCAGAAGTGTGATTACGATGTAGAGAAAGCCCAGGTGGGTATTGTCTACATTGACGAGATTGACAAGATCTCCAGAAAGTCTGACAACCCTTCTATTACCCGTGATGTTTCCGGTGAAGGTGTTCAGCAGGCTCTGCTCAAGCTGATTGAGGGAACGGTTGCTTCAGTCCCACCACAGGGTGGACGTAAGCATCCTCAGCAGGAATTCCTGCAGGTCGATACCTCCAATATTCTGTTTATCTGTGGCGGTGCCTTTGCTGGGCTGGACAAGGTAATTCGGGATCGTACTGATAAAGGTGGCATTGGCTTCTCTGCAGAAGTGAAGAGCAAAGACGACAAGAAAGATCTGAGTGAGACCTTTAAAGAGGTTGAGCCGGAAGATCTGGTTAAATTCGGTCTGATTCCTGAGTTTATTGGTCGTCTGCCAGTGATTGCAACGCTTGAAGAGCTGGATGAAGCTGCCCTGGTGCAGATTTTGACTGAGCCCAAGAATGCACTGACCAAGCAGTATTCGAAACTGTTTGAAATGGAAGAGGTTGATGTAGACTTCCGTGAAGACGCTCTGCGAGCTGTGGCCAAGAAAGCCATGGAGCGTAAGACGGGTGCTCGTGGTCTGCGTTCTATTCTCGAAGGTGTTCTGCTGGATTCCATGTATGACATTCCTTCCGAGAAGACAGTTTCCAAGGTGGTGATTGACGCTTCTGTAATTGAAGGTAAGTCTGAGCCCCTGATGATTTATGAAAACACTGAGACTCAAAAAGCTGCTTCTGACGACAGCTGATTGTATGCTCTGATTTTTCAGATTGAAAAACCCTGCCAGATGGCAGGGTTTTTTTTGCCTTGAAAAAACCTTAAGTGAAAGATGAAAGGCGAAAGTGTTTTTACTTTTTTGCTTAACAGACGAGTGTCATTTAATAATAAAAATTAAGTGTCAGACTCGCAAAGAAAATACCATTTTCAGAATGGGTAGGCTGATTTCCTGACAGGATTCGAAGCTGCAAGTGAGCCGCTTTTTAATAGTCGTCATTGCCTGTTGACTACCAGGCTGCTAATGCATTGTTTGCAGTGGTATTGCAGTGGCAGAAAAAGATTATGATTTTTAGGCTGTGTTGGAAGACTTGTCGAGGGTGTTCAGCTGCTTTTAAAAAAAGAATGATGTTGTTTGTTTTAGAGTTCAGAGATTTGTTAAGTTATATCGTTAGAGGGTCATAGTCATACAATCTGAAACTGGCTTTTGATAGATCAGTAAAGTTCGGCTGAAGTCGGTAGGGTGAGTAGTATATGTAGAACATTCGTCCAATATTCTAATGATGGAATATCAGAGGGGTGTCGTTGAGATTTCAGGATTTTGTTTTGTTCAAGATGGAAAGTTGTAGACAGGTAGGCAGCTGGCAGGTCTGATTCATACCAATTTACCATAGTTTGAAGCAATAAACACTATTGTAATTTCCGCAAAAAAGAAGCATCTTAAGGCTTAAGGAAACGCCCTGTTTTTTTCTTCAGACAGGGTGGGATTAAGCCGCTCCGGAGCTTCAGAATACCGGAATCATGTAAGTCGAAACGCCGTATAGGGGACTGAGTCATGGATAACAACGATACTTTGCATCTGTCAGAGCCCTTTGAGCTGCCATTGCTACCTCTTAGGGACGTAGTGGTGTATCCGCACATGGTGATCCCGTTGTTTGTCGGGCGTGATAAGTCAATCCAGGCCCTGGATCTGGCCATGGAACAGAATAAGAAGATCCTCCTGGTGGCTCAGAAAAATGCCCAGGTGGATGATCCTGCCGTAGTTGACCTGTTTCAGGTAGGAACCCTTGCCAGTATCTTACAGCTGTTAAAGCTGCCTGATGGCACAGTCAAGGTGTTGGTTGAAGGTGAAAGTCGAGTGACGATTAACCGACTGGATGAAAGCACTGACTATGTCATGGCGGAAGTGCAGGAAATCGTTGAGCCAGAGGTGGGTGAGCGAGAGTCTGAGGTGTTGACTCGTTCACTGATGTCCCAGTTTGAACAGTATGTTCAGTTGAGCAAGAAGGTGCCTTCTGAAGTACTGACTTCACTGACCGGTATCAATGTGCCTTCCAAGCTGGTCGATACCGTAGCCGCTCATATGCCGATGAAGATCGAAGACAAGCAGAAAGTGCTTGAAGTTGAAGATCTCGGAGAGCGACTGGAGTACCTGATCGGTATCATGCAGGGTGAGTTGGATTTCCTGCAGGTAGAAAAGAAAATTCGTGGCCGCGTCAAAAAGCAGATGGAACGCAGCCAGCGTGAGTACTATCTGAATGAGCAGATGAAAGCTATTCAGAAAGAACTGGGTGATATGGATGAGGCACCCAATGAGCTGGATGAGCTGAAGCAGAAGATTGATGATGCGGGAATGACGGCCGAGGCAAAAGAAAAAGCCATGGCCGAGCTGAACAAGCTCAAGATGATGTCACCGATGTCAGCCGAAGCCACTGTGGTTCGGGGTTATATTGACTGGATGATTGGTGTGCCCTGGAAAAAGCGCAGCAAGGTTCGTCATGACATGAAGCGTGCTCAGGATATCCTCGAAGCAGAACACTATGGTCTGGATGAGGTGAAAGAGCGCATTCTTGAATACCTGGCCGTTCAAAAACGTGTACGCAAGATTAAAGGGCCTGTTCTGTGTCTGGTTGGACCTCCGGGTGTGGGTAAAACCTCGCTGGGTGAATCCATTGCCAGGGCCACTAATCGTAAGTTTGTTCGAATGGCACTGGGTGGTGTTCGGGATGAAGCTGAAATTCGTGGTCACAGAAGAACTTATATTGGTTCCATGCCAGGCAAGCTGATCCAGAAGATGGCCAAGGCTGAAGTGCGAAACCCGCTCTTCCTGCTGGATGAAATTGACAAGATGGGTTCTGACATGCGTGGTGATCCGTCTTCAGCCCTGCTGGAAGTACTGGATCCAGAACAGAACAACTCATTCAATGACCACTATCTGGAAGTGGACTATGACCTCTCTGATGTCATGTTTGTCTGCACTTCTAACTCCATGGACATTCCGGCACCATTGCTGGACCGTATGGAAGTGATCAGAATTCCGGGTTACACCGAAGATGAAAAGGTAAATATTGCTCAACGCTACCTGGTGCCTAAGCAGATCAAGAACAGTGGTCTGAAAGCCAAGGAGCTGGAGTTTGAGGAAGACGCGATTCGTGATGTGATCCGTTATTACACTCGTGAAGCGGGCGTACGTGGCCTGGAACGAGAGATTGCCAAAGTCTGCCGTAAGGCCGTGAAAGATGAGGCTCTTTCTGTTGAACAGCGTCACGATAAAGTGACACCGGAGTTTCTGGAATACTTCCTGGGTGTTCGCAAGTTCAACTTTGGTAAGGCGGAAGATCAGGATCAGGTAGGACAGGTAACTGGTCTGGCCTGGACCCAGGTGGGCGGTGAGTTGCTGACCATAGAGTCCATGGCAGTACCGGGTAAAGGACAGATTACCAAGACCGGTTCTCTTGGAGATGTTATGCAGGAATCCATTCAGGCTGCCCTGACAGTGGTTCGCAGTAGAGCGCAGACACTGGGTGTTCCTGAAGATTTTCATCAGAAGAATGATCTGCACATTCACGTTCCGGAAGGGGCGACGCCCAAAGATGGTCCCAGCGCTGGTATCGGAATGTGTACCGCTCTGGTTTCTGTACTGACAGATATTCCGGTGAGAGCTGATGTGGCCATGACGGGTGAGATCACCTTGAGAGGGCAGGTGCTGGCCATTGGTGGTTTGAAAGAGAAGCTTCTGGCAGCTCACCGTGGCGGAATCAAGACCGTGGTTATTCCTGAGGAGAATCGCCGTGATCTGAAGGAAATTCCTGAGAATATTAAGGAAGACCTTGAGATAGTGCCGGTGAAGTGGATTGATGAGGTGTTGGATATTGCCTTGCAATACAGACCGACTGCCAGCAGTGAAGAGCAGGTAAAACCGGTTAAAGCCAAATCTGATGAGCCTGGTCGTTCCATCAAGACTCACTGATCATCATTCATCGTTATAAAAAGCTGACACTTTTGTGTCGGCTTTTTTTATGGGCGTTTTTATTGTTCATATCGGTTTTGCAGCGTGTTTAATACCCTGATTCTAACAACCAGCTTGGTACGAATATAAACTGATTGATTGGTAGGCATTTGATGGACTGATTCATTATTCAGGTGTCTGAATCAGAGAATTTCTGCCTATTTTGTAAAATAGTGCGGAGAGGCAGTATTGACGGGCGTTTCAGTTGTTGACAGCTCCCAGTAGCCATTGGTATAAACAGCGACTGTTACTTCTATTGGGCTTTGGAATGTTCTGGGGCCCGTGGAGTCAGTCGGCCTTCGACTGATTTCAGTGTTTATACATTTCGGATATAACCACGCCATTCATTTGATTCTGTTCTGCTTTCAGATCCTGTTCAGTTATTTTCAGGTGGAAGGTTTGACTGTGTTTTGAAGGGCGCTCGGCCGTTTTGTAATAAACGTGGAACTGTTGTTAACTGTTTGATTGGTACATGCGACCAGAATAAGCAGAAAACTGCAGAAATTACCGGGTGACCTGCGCTATTGCTTGAGTTTTCAGCTAAAATCACGCAGCATAGCAAAGCGCCCGTCGGGTATGGTATCTGGCGCAGTATGTCTGTTTCAGTACCAACTAGCTATTTTTGGCTATAAAAGCATCGTACAAAGAAGGGGAATAGAGTGAACAAGTCCGAGCTGATTGAAGCAATTGCGGCATCTGCTGACCTTCCCAAGGCTGCCGCTGGTCGTGCCCTGGACGCCATGATTAACTCTGTCACCACTGCACTGAAAGATGGTGAGCAAGTTGTCCTGGTTGGCTTTGGCACATTCGCTGTTAAAGAGCGTGCGGCTCGCACTGGCCGTAACCCTCAGACCGGTGAGCCTATTGAGATTGCCGCTGCCAAGATTCCTAGCTTCAAGGCTGGTAAAGCTCTCAAGGACGCGGTTAACTGATCACGCGCCTGGGATGAAGTCCTGAGACTTCAATGAACCACAAAGGAGCTGTGGCAAGAATCTGCAGTTGTTATCATCAAAGACTGTTAATTTTTTGCTGCTTTCCGAAAAGGCGCATCCTGTGATGCGCTTTTTTTGTTGCTAAGGTCTGAAATCTCTGCAAATCCACTTTATGAATTGCAGATGATAACGGGCCTGACCTTCTGCACCTGACGCTACTTCTCACAGAGGATGTTTAGCGAGAGGTAAGCGGTATTACCGTCACAAGACCCGAACATCAGGTTCGTGTCTCTATGAATATAATGCTAAAGCGAGCCCGGAACCTGAGGTTAGTATGCTCCAATCAATGAGGGATAAGGCAAAGAGCTGGGTAACATTTATTGTTGTCGGCATCATTGCTTTCATGATGGCGATTACCGGCCTGGAAACACTGGCGCCCAATCCTAATAATCCTAATGTCGCTACTGTTAACGGCGAAGATATCACCCGTGCCCAGCTGACTCAGTCACTGGAGCAACAGAGAAGAATGCTGATTCAGCAGATGGGTGATCAATTTGACCCATCCCTGATTGATGAAAATCTTCTGAAGGAATCCGTTCTCCAGTCTCTGGTTGATCGCACTCTGCTGTTACAGGAAGCCAAAAATGGCGGAATGGGCATGGGTCAGAAAGAACTGGACGCCATGATCATCTCCATGCCTGAGTTCCAGCAGGACGGGAAGTTCAATCAGGACCGTTTCATGATGATGGTGCGTAGCTTTGGTATGTCTCCAGCCCAGTTTCGAGTGCTGCTGAGTGACGAAACCGTGCTGCAACAGATTCAGGCGGGCATAGCCGGCACTGAGTTTGTCACTCCGTCAGAAATCAAGCGACTCACCGCCCTGGAAAACCAGAAGCGCGACATTGCCTGGCTGGCGCTGGATGTGGCTAAAGTGCGTGAGAGCATTGTGCCTACTGAAGACCAGATCACAGCCTATTATGAGTCTCATGGTGATCAGTACATGACCCCTGAGCAGGTTGAGATCAGTTTCATTGAAATGGATAAGGCCTCTCTGTTAGAGGGTCTGGTAGTAGAAGAGCAGGACATCAAAGATGAATACCAGCGTCGTCTTCAGGACATCGAAGAGAATGCCGGTGATACACAAACTGTGTCTACTATTCTGATTCAGACCGGTGGACAGCGTTCACTGGAAGAGGCGCGTAAAATTGCTGCTGAAGTAGAGTCTAAGCTCAAGGCGGGCGAAGATTTTGCCAAGCTGGCAGAAAATTATTCTGATGATCCGGTTACGGCTGTCAAGGGCGGTGACATGGGGCAGGTTCAACCCGGTATCTTCGGCGATACCTTTGATGAAACGGTCGCTTCTCTGGAGCCTGGTCAAGTATCAGCGCCTGTAGAAACCGATTTTGGTATGCAGATCATCAAAGTCACTGCTCGTGAAAAACCGACAATTCCTGGCTTTGGTGAGTTGAAAGACGAAATTGCCGCTGAATTGAAAAGTCAGGAAGCTGAAACTGTCTATCTGGATAAAACCCGTCAGCTGGCAGACATCAGTTTTGAATCCTCTGACCTGGCTCAGCCAGCAGAGCAGCTGGGTCTGACTATCCAGTCTACCGGGCCTTTCACTCGTCAGGGTGCTACCACTGATATTACTTCAAACTCGAAAGTTACTGCTGCTGCATTCAATGATGACGTGCTTGAATTGGGTGCCAACAGTGAACTGATTGAACTGTCTCCTGAAAAGGCTATGGTGCTGAGGGTTAAGAAACATTTGAAGCCCGAACTGCGTCCACTGGCTGAAGTGAAAGACAGTATTGTGCAGGTCATTAAGATGGAAGAAGCTCGTGATCAGCTGGTCAGCAAGGCCGGGGCACTGCAGGCAAAACTGAAAGCGGGTGAAGCGGCTGATAAAGTGGCTGAGTCTGAAGGTTTGCAATGGACTGAAAGCAAGGCTATTGCCAGAAGGCAGCAGGGTGTTCCTCCGCAGTTGCTGACCGAGTCCTTTAAAATGCCTCATCCTGAAGCTGAACAGTCTACCTATGCGTCCACTGAGCTGGGCAATGGTGACATCGCTGTGATTGCTTTGAACAAGGTCATTGAAGGTCAGCCTACTCAGGCCGATGCTGCTCGTGATCGTATGATGGCCAGCTACATTGCCAACGGTAACGGACGTAATCTGTTTACTGAGTATCTGAAGAGCCTGAAAGAGACAGCCAAGGTCAAGATCATTAAAGAAGAGTAATTTCGATTTGATCCTGTGTCAGTCAACAAACCCCGGTTTTTACCGGGGTTTGTTGTTTCTTGGTCGGTCACTCTATGATTCACTGAAACGCTCCGCTCTTTACATGCTGTTTTCCAACCCCTGAATGGTTGAACGATAGTTAGAGGGCTTGGGCTATAGCAACATCTGTTGTCCCCGACAGGCTCCCAGGTCAGATCTCCAAGCTTACTTTGTTATAGAAGCTTGCCCATTACCATTCCACCTCATAGAGCGCATATCGCACTCCACAAAAAAGCCCCTGTCGTAGGACAGGGGCCAGAATTGAATCGTCTTTGAGTAATAAAAGACGGGCTCTTATTGCTCAGTTTTAGATTTAACTGCGAATGATTTCTCTTCTGGATTCTCTGACTGCAGGCTTGGTATAGCTCTTGATCTCTCTGGTCAGTGTTCGAGCTTCCCGTCGCTTCATATCCAACTCCAGTACTTCGACCAGCACTTTGGGGAGTGACTTGTAAGGGTTATCGAGTACCGCATCGACCAGAGTATTGCTGTCCATATTCAGATTTTTTGACAGTTCAACAGCGGTGGCTGCACGCGTTACATTCCGGCGTCTCAGATCCAGCTTGGCACGGCGTAATTCGTATTCGTCCATGGCCAGCAGTACTTCCAGGCTGTGCTGCTTCTGCAGAGCCAAAGACCAGGCAGTAGAGACACTGTCAAGGTAAAGCACTTCGTCGGAATCAATCGTTTCAATGGCAGAGAGTTTCAGCAACTCATCACCGGCTGAAAGAAGAGCTGTCTGGTCTTCGCTGTCCAAAGAGAATTCTGGATAGGCGACACCCAGGCGCGCGAATATATCGCTGCTGTAGTCCCCTGTTTCAAGGGATACTTTGGCGTCCGAGAGGTCGTTAATACTGACCGTTTGTGTTTCTGAAAGGCTGTAGTCCAGAGTCAGAATCACCGGGTCATGATCAGAAGAGCTGTAGACGTTGTCTGATTTCTCGAGTTTGCCAGAGAACTTGCGACTGTATTCAAACAGACTGTTTTCCAGTGAGTTAATGTGCCAGTCTGCCACAGCAGACAGCTTGGCAGTCACTGAACCTGAACCCAATACGTGGTCAAGGCTGCCCAGTTCTCCGTCAAAACTATAAGAGAAGGCATCGGTACCGTGCATGAATTCAGCCAGGTTTACATAGCCAAAGCCTTCATGCAGTTCACGGCCCTGAGCGCCATCCAGAGGTTTGTCGCCAATGAAGGTGTAGGGTGCTGTCACCAGCTTGCGGCCTTCGCCATGGTAATCCGTGAGCAGGCGAACAGGATCTTCCTTGCCATAGGCGTTGATATCGCCCATCACCAGTACGTCACCTGCGGCATTGCTGCGCATATAGTTACCCAGAACTTCAGCTGCAGACAGTCTGAATTCATTACAGCTACCCTGCAGGTCATCAACGTATCCAGCGACCCGTTTGGCATTGCGCTCATCGATTCTGCCACTGCTGGTCAGCGGGATAGGCTGCTCATATTCAACGAAGTCGTTGTAGCACTGTGAACCTTTGGATTTCAGGTGGTTGACAGCAATCGTCAGATCGCGCTGCTGGCCATCGGCCAGTTTGACTCCAAAAGTTTGTACCAGGGCATTACGTTGTCCCTTGAACAAGCTCTTGGTGGTTTCCTCGCCTCCCTGCAGAGCTTGGTATTCAGCTCTCTGAACGGGCATCTCAATGATCTTGGAAGTGCCATCGAGGGTGACTTTAGCAGGACGGTAGAGCAGGCCCACAGTGATGGCATCGGTGCCAATAACAGTGCCATCAGGCGATTGTACAAACTGATAATGGTCTTGGATGTTAGGCAATTCTGCATTCAGGCCATTCACAAGATCCTGAATGGCAGACGCCTGACCAAATCCATTGTTTTCGATTTCCATCAGACCAATAACGTCAGCATCCATTTCAATCATGGCATTGATGATTTTGGTACGTTGCTTGTTGAAATCGGCTTCATTGCTACCGGCGCCACGGTTTTGCCCCAGAGGATTGTTATCACCGCCCACGCCTGAATTGAAGTAATTCAGTACGTTGAAGCTGGCAATCGTCAGGTCTCTGTTGGCAGGCAGTTCTGGCTGGCTGGTACGATCTGAGAAGTCGTGCTGGAAGTCTGCAGCCACCAGATCTTCATTGGTTGCTGTGACCAGGCGGTATTCGCCATAGCTAAAGCCTATGACACCCTCAAGATTATCGACTTTGTCGCCTATCCGGATATAGCCGTCTTCTGCATTGAAACCACTGAAGTAGGGCAGGTCACCATTGGCAGGTTTCTGATCTGTTTCAACAAACAGGTGCCCCTTGCTGTTACTGTCGGCAAGCTGTTTGGCTTCTTCGCTGAGTGCGGGGTGCTTCTGGGTAGGTTTGTGCAGAGGGGCAGACAGCGACAGAACCATATTGTTGCGGAAGCTGTCATAGTCAAAGCCAAAATTACGGGTAACGACCAGATCGGAGTCGGTAGTGGTGACGAGCATGCCTTCATAGGCTTCCAGCTGGTCTTCCAGTAGCAAGTTGGGGTCCAGCTGCAGATAGGTTGGAGGGATATTCTGATCTTCTTCCAATACCTGGTAGTTTGTCTCACTCAAAGAAACTTGAGTTTGGTTGAAGAATTCTTTCACCTGGCCTTGCAGGCAAACGACAGCGCCTTCTTTAATGTCGGCAGCAGGTGCACTTCCGGTAAAAATAAAGATGCCGTCGGAGGTGAGATCATTGTTATCACCTTCGGCGTCCTGGATAAAGAAGCCTTTGTAAAGAGATTCTACTCGTTTGGTGACCACGCCTTTAACCGTCACTACATCACCCGAGAAGCTGCCTTCCGGAACCAGTGGGCTGCTGTCGCCTTCACCCTGGATGTTGTATACGGGTGTCATTTCACCTTCGCAAACCCAGGTTGGAGGGGGAGGGGTGCCTCCACCTGTGGGGGCGTTACCCAGACCTTCGATGGTGTTCTTTGCCAGAACATCCCAGTCAGTGGTCTGATAGGTAGCATTGGCAGTAAGAGCGCTGGATTTTCTGGATAACGTTTTATCCTTACCGAAGTCGATATCACCAAAGACGCCGATCTGGTCGACGGTCTGACCATCAATGGTTTGCAGTTCTACAGGGTCGTCGCCATTAAAGTTGGTAACAGAGCCATTCAATAGTTGAGCTTTGGCTTTCAGTGCATCACTGGCACTGCTATGAGCAATGACGTAAGTACTGCCATTAGGGAGGCTGCCAGACAATGCGAGAGTACTTTTCGAAGAGGCATTACCATTAGTGAATTTAACCAGCTGGTAATTGGAAAGATCGATGGAAGAGCCGGTGTTATTAAACAGTTCAATGGCTTTTTCGTAGCTGCTGCCTTCAACATATTCAGAAATAATGAAGTCGGCCTGGGCTGCAGAGGGTAGAGCCGCGCCTACTGCAATAGCCATGGCCAGTGGGGTCAGGGTGTTTTTCACAGTGTTTCACTCATTGTTGTTTTTTTATTGTGAGAAATATTCAGCTTTGCCATTTTTCATCGTTGTGTGTGGCACAGAATATTTTTCATCGCTCAAGGCTGTTTGTGTTCATAACTGCTTATTGTTTTTGTACGACAATACTTGTCGAAAATGACAGTTATGTAACTACTGTATTAAGAAAGGATGATGCGCTTGTCTGAAACTAAGCTTCAGCAAGCGCATGGTTTTTCCGCTGACACGGGTTACTGGCGAACAATACCTTCCGGTTTGAAATTAGCGACTTTCAGAGGAGAGTTGTTCTCAACGTATTCCTTGAGTACATCAGCATCGAGGAAGCCGGTATCGACAAAACCAGGTTTGTCAGTCAGTTTCGGATACTTGTCACCACCACCGGCAGAAAAGCTTAAAATGGCCATTTTGTAGGTTTTTGCTGTGTCGATAGCGTCGCCTGCCACCTTCACATTGTTCACCTTGCCTTCGTTGATCATCATCTCAAGGCCTGAGAAGTGAGCAAAGGCACCACTGTTGGTTGGCTTGGCAGCCACTACTGCGAGATACTCCAGTACTTCCTGACCCGTCATCTCAACGGTCGTTAAGCTATTCCCGAAGGGCAGGACAGTCAGAACGTCTTTATAAGTGATTTCGCCTTCATCAATACTGGAACGAATACCACCACCGTTCATAACAGCAAAGTCTGCACCGGTTTTTGCCATAAAGGCTTCCGTCAGAAGCGTACCCAGGTTGGTCGGTTCAAAACGAACTTCCTTACGCTCGCCCATCAGGCGCTGGTCAACGATACCTACCTTTTCCTGAACCAGTTTGGCGCCTTTATCCTGGTATGGAGTCAGCAGTTCCAGCATGGCAGTGTCTTGGGCAATTTTGACTTCAGCATTTTTTGGATTTACGGCAATCAGCTTGTAATCGACCAGGCTCAGCTCACCGTTTTTGAATTCAAAGTCTGCACGACCTACGAATTTTCCCCATTCCTGAGCTTGTACAATGTAAGTACCGTTTTGCTGATCAGGCTTGAACAGAGGGTCTTGAGAATGACCGCCAACGATCAGGTCGATCCCGTCCACGCTTCTGGCTAGGGTTACATCACCCGGTGCATTAACACCATATTTGGCATCGACATAGTGGCCCATGTGGGTAGAGGCGATGATGACATCCGCTTTCTTTTCCAGTTCCGGAACCAGTTCGGCAGCGACTGTAACAGGCTCTTCAAATCTCAGGCCGGCTACATTTTCAGGGCTGGTTTGTTTAGGGGTGTCAGTCGTGGTCAGACCCATAATGGCAACGCGCAGACCATTAACGTCAATGAGCGTATAGGGTTTGAACAGTGGTTTGCCGGTTTTCTCATCAATGATGTTGGCTGACAGGAAAGGGAATTTTGCCAGATCCTGTTGCATGTCGAGAATGGCGCGTGGGTTGTCAAATTCGTGGTTACCCACTGCCATGGCATCATAACCGAGCAGGTTCATGCCCATGAAATCAGGAACGGCATCCTGCAGGTCGGATTCGGGAACACCGGTATTGATATCGCCACCGGACAATAGCAAAACATTGCCGCCTTCAGCCTGAACCTCTTCACGGATCTGGTTAACCAGAGTCATGCGGGCGGCCATACCATAGCGACCTTTGCGGTCTTGCCAGAAGTGACCATGGTGGTCATTGGTATGGAGAACGGTCAGTTTATAAGTTTTGTCTTGCTGGTAGCTGACTTCGGGTTGAGTCTGAACGAGAGAGCAGCCGCTGATAGTCAGGGCCAGAGCTGTTGCAGTAAACAGCTTCATACCGTGTCGCAGTACTTGCATAGAGGGCATCCTTGGTTGACTGATTTCATTGTTATGAGATGCCGCCCTGTCGGGATGTAGAATTCAGGACTCAGACGACACTTACAGCCAATTTCTTATTTTGGGAACCATCCCCCCTGTGGGAGGAATGGCTCGTACACACTGAACAGTGCGGATTTACAATCAGAACTTGTAGTCCAGGTAAACGCGCAGCTGGTTTTCATCATTTTCGCCAGGTACGTCGTCATGGGTGTACATTGCATAGCGAACGCGTGTGCTCAGACCTTTAACGTTCTGGAACTTGTACTTCAGGTCGAATCCATGCTCGGTTTCGGAAGCGTCACCGCCGCCGACAACGTCGATACCGGAACCGTGACGTAATTTGTAGTCGATTGTCAGGCCTTTGAAGCCAGCGTCGGCAAAGTTATAACCAAAGCCAAGAGCAACGACTTTCTCACCATCCCAGTAGAACTCTTCAACCAGACCAGAGTTGGTCCAGGTGTTCCAGGCGCCGTAGGAGTAACGACCGAAGTCATAGTAATGACGACCTGTTTTTTCTACACCACCGTAGGTGTAAGAGTCAGCAGTCGAGTAACCCAGACCTGCGCGAACATAGGCTGCACCGAAGGAGTATTTGGCATTGAAGTCAAAGGTTTGAGCCTTATCGCCAAAGCCGTTACCACCCCAGCCACCACGGCCGCTCCAAAGATCACCGTTTTCCTGGGAAATGCGGTAGTTACCTTCCACGGTCAGACCATTGCCATCAGCCAGCTTGGTGTGATGTTTAACAATGAACTGATGGCCTTTCAGGTAGTCCTTGGCGAAGCCATTCAGGTACTTCAGGCTGAAGTTATTAATCTTGTAGTTAGCTTCCATGCCCAGAATGGAGTCAATACGCTTGCCTTCGTAAGTTTCCATCTGCTTCATACCAGCAGTGTCTCTTGGCAGGACTGCGTTAACCCAGGCGACACCAAGATTCAGGCCGCTGAAGTTAAAGTCAGCATCAATACCCTGCCAGGAGCTTGGAATCGAACGAGAGCCAGAACCTGAAATCAGGCCGGTATAGATACGGGCACGACCGGCTTTGAAAGAAGCCCTCAGATCCTTGTCGCCAAATTTACCTTTCAGGTAAGCCTGACCCAGTTTGCTAAAGCCGTCTTTATCACCGTAGGTCAGCAGGTTTTTAGGATCTTTGGTGTCGCCGTCATCAATGGCCGTTGCTCCATAGTATGAGGCATCAAAGCCGATGGTGTCGAAAGCGTAGCCAGACTTGAGGTTGACAACTGCACTGGCAGTCCATGCGCCAGCGTCGCGTCCGCCTTCTTTCTTGTCAGCGTCGATATAAACCGTTCTCAGTTTGCCGCTGATCGAAGCGTCTTCGTAAAGTGAACTGAAGTCCGCGTGTGCTGTTGTTGCAGTGATAGCTGCAGTAATAGCCAAACAAAGTGTACTCTTCCGGTACATCGTAACTCCCTGGTATGTGCTTGTTGTGTTTATTTTTCTGGTCAGTCATTTCCAGGCAAATTTAATGCCGATGGAAAGCCCCTTGTGACCAGCTTGTTGTCAGCGATTCATGCTGCTTTTTGGGCAGATGTGATCGGGTTTGGGATTTTAGTACCAGTTTGATTAATTTGCATCATAAATTTATAAGTTTGTTGACTTAGAAGTCAGATTTTTTGATTGTTCTTCCTGCATAGATCTACTGCCATAAAGTTAACGAAATTATTAAGCGACAAGTGTCTTCTTAAAAATGAAGCGTTTACAAACTAATCGTTTTGATTAATTTAAGTGGTTGTCTGTATTTAAAAAGCGGGATTCAGTCATTACGAGAGAAATGAAAAAGTGATGCAAATAATGGGATTCTATTATTAATTACTGCTCTGGAGGTAAATAAGGACAGGGAATTTGAACCAGCTGGTCATTCCCGTCCACATACCAGTCTATTTGCTCATTTTTGGTGCTTAGCTTAACAGTGACTTCTGGTTCTGTAGCATTAACAATACCCCGTTTCAAAGATTCCATGGAAACAATGGATCTGCCTGTTATTTGATAAGTTTCCAGTCCCATAATGCCGGCACCACGAGCGCCCAATAAATAAGAAGGTTTGCTTGCTATCATCGTATAATCGATGGCGAGACTTCCATCAGCCTGTTGCGTGACCGTCACTCGGTTACTGTCCTTGGGGTCTCTTCCCATGGGCGTTAATAGAAAAGGAGTCGCTTTTCTAAGACGATAAGTTTCCAGTTTGGTCTGGTAAGCTGCAAAGGTCTGAGTCAGAAGTTTTGATAAGGCCTTGGCGGCACGTCTGTTTCCAAGAAAGCGCATCAGATGCGTCGTTTCCAGTGTATGGCCGGAATGGGAGTAGCTTCGATCCTTTCTTTTCTTTTTGCTGCCGCTGGCGACTGTGAATTGAAAATCTGTTCTGGGTCGATCCTTCTCGAATTGAGTCAGCATTTCATCGGAATCATTGATACTGGCCAGGATAGATTGCCACTCTTCTGACATTATTTTTCGAATGCCAAGGAACTCTGGAGAAACTGGCGATTGCTCATTAAGGCCGTATTTCAGGGCTTGGGGCAGTCTCAGGCTGGCTTCTTGTGACTGATGGGTCAGCCATTGCGCGGAAGGGTCTTTAATGACTGTCCGGGTTTGTGGAGACACATCAGACAGTAAACAGGCATCATGCACTTCTTCAATCAGCGTAAACAGTTGTGCCATACCTTTGTCGTATGAAAAGTCTTCGGTTTTTTTAGCCACGCTGGTCAGTAGTGCCGGTATATCAGCAACGTATAATTTTCTTAAATCTTTGGTAGTGGTGTTGAATCGCTCCACTCTTTGGACAATAAAGCGCATGTCCTGATGAAAAGTCTGTTGCCAGAGGGAGTCCTGAGTACCATTGGCTGGTTGCTTGTCGATCATGTGCTGGGCAATCAGAGAAAAAAGTTGACTGAACAGTCTCATTTGCTCAGGTGTCTGAATCATTAATCCCATGACGTAATGATTGAACCTTTCTCCTGTCAATTGGTGTTGTTGAATATCGGTGAGTATTCCAGCCAAAATCGTGTGTGTGTTTTCATCCAGAGACGCTGAGCTTAACGAAACAAGGCATTCAATCAGTACCGGCTGAATGGGGTTTGAGTCTTCTGCTGTTGTCAGTTGTTGTTCCAACGTCTGATGGGCTTGCAGGGCGCTGACAAAGCGTTGTATCGACTGGTCTAACCCTGGAAAATACTGAATACCGGGGTGAAGCGTCAATTCAAGCCAATTGAGCAGGTTATCTTCCTGTATGGGTTCCAGAAGCAGACTTTTTACAGGCTCATCCAGTAATGGAGACAGTGTGCGACAGAAGTGCTCCAGCTTCTGCACGGTCATTAAGCCTTTCTGTTCGGACACCAGCGAGTGGACCGGGCGTGACAGGCGAGTGCGCTCCATCTGTTCAAGATGATCTGGCGTAATATCGACCGATAGGAGACGGTAACTGTCGGCCCCGCTCCTGCGGATAAAGCCCATCTGGCTCAAGTCATCATTGGAAAAAAGCGGAGCTTCTCCTTCTCTGGCAGGATAAACGCAATGGAATACAAAGCCCTGATCAAGTGTGCCTCCGTCACTTAACCATGCTCGGCCAAACTCGACAGGGTCTGGGCAGGAGAGGTAACGATCCAGCAGAAACAGTTTCCTGTCATTCAGTTTGGATGCAAAGAATCCTGATGGTTTTAGCGAGTTGACCTGTCCGGAAGCCATTCCGAGCTCTGTTAATACAAAAGCTACTTTGCTGTGTAACTGGTCTTTGTTCTCATAAAAGTCTGAGTAGTGCAGTTCCAGAGTATCTACGAAGCGATCCAGCTCATGCTGTCTGAGCCTTGTATTCCGTAACTGCAGTAGGGCTTCACCTTCGCCTTTAGCGGTAACTTGCCATTGTTCCAGTGTTTTTGCCGAGAAAGGCTGGCCTGTAGGGAGGGAGTTGTGTGCAGACAATCTTTTGACTTTATGACCCAGCCAAAAACCGGAGATGCGACTCAACCCACTCGCAAAAGAGTGAAAGGCTGAGCTGACAATACTGGGTATCCGCATACCGGTTTAATCTTCCATGATAAGACTGAAGTTATTCAGTGCAAATATTTAGGTCCTTAATATAAAAAACTAGAAAAAAAAGAGAGGGTTAGCCAGTCAGAGAGCATCTGGCATCGTAAACTTGCCAGTGAGGCTCTCTGTTTGGAGGTCATTTCTACCGCTTTTGAGGCTAATCTTCCCGTTCAAGCATCCAGTCACCGGGCAGCCAGAAATCGTCCAGGTCCAGTGAAAGCACTGGCCGGTCGCCCTGGTCAAACAACGCCTTTGCGTCTTCGAAGGCCTCCACGCAATCATCCTCCAGAATGGGGCCGATCAACTCAGGTCGGTACTCACTGTCTTTGCCTGCCCGGTCGAGGATTTCACTGGCTTCGAACCCAAAGGTGCAATTCCAGAGTTCTCTGAGACGATTTCTTGAAGCACCGTAAACTATTTTGGCAATGTTAATGTCGTGCATCTTGCTCCAGAGAATAGTGGACATGGCGGCACACTCTGGCTCAGCGTTGGTCAGCAGGATCAGTTCCTGATCCCGGCGAACATGATAATTCTGTACCAGTGCATGCAACGCCAAACCTTCAGCACTGAACAGGGGGCTGATGTGGCGAGCATAAGCTGCAGTCACCAGTATCTGGCCGCATGGATCCAGAATACAACAGGAAAAGGGGGCTACGGGGTTGGCATTGATGCCGAGCTCGATCAGCTCTCCCATCATTTCTTCATACTCTTGCATGACCTTTCTCCGGGCTTAGTAACAACGTGAAGATAAACATGGGCTATAAGCTAGTCATAAATTGGCAGTTTTGCTCTTTTCCCGTCAAAAGTGTTTTCTGGATGGGCTTCTCATCGTGGTGATTAGCCAATTGTTTTAATTGCAGTTCCATGGCAGAGGTTTCAACGGTACTATTCCCCTAAGGGAATCCAAAGAATCATAAGCCCGCAGTATAAGGTGAATAACGAATGATACCGGTTATTCTTTCAGGAGGCAGTGGCACACGCCTGTGGCCTTTAAGCCGGAAAGACCATCCAAAACAATTTCTGCAGCTGCTCTCGGGTCACTCCCTGATCCAGCAAACTCTGCTTCGTCTGAAGGGGGTTACCGAGCAGAAGCCCATCGTGATCTGTCATGAATTCCATCGTTTCAAGGTATTAGAGCACAGTCGCCAGATCCATCAGTCTATGGAAGCCATTTTTCTTGAGCCTGTGGCCCGAAATACGGCACCGGCACTGGCGCTGGTGGCCCTGCAAAGGGTAGCTCTAGGGCTGAATGAACCGCTGCTGGTGCTACCGGCTGATCATAGAATTCTTGATATAAAGGCATTTCAGCAGGCGTTAAAGATTGCTGAACAGCACGCCCTGACCGGCGCCCTTGTGTCTCTCGGAGTAGAAGCAGAAGAGCCTCACACTGGTTATGGCTATATCAAGCGGGGAGGGAAGAAGGGCAATGCTTACCGGATAGACAGTTTTCGTGAAAAGCCTGACCTGATGACAGCCAGGGGGTATGTAGAGTCAGGTGATTATTACTGGAACAGCGGTATTTTCATGTTTCAGCCCGAGGCTTATCTGGATGAGTTACAACGCAATGAGCCTGGGATCGTAGTGGCTTGCCATAAAGCCTTAAGCGGTTTGCATGAAGATTTGCAATTTCTTCGGATCAATGAAAAAGCTTATGCCAGCAGTCCTTCCAGCTCCATCGACTATGCCGTCATGGAACATACCCGCAAAGGTGTTGTGGTCCCGGTTTCCTGTGGCTGGTCAGACATTGGCAGCTGGACTTCCCTGCAGGCGTGCTCTCAACCGGATGACGCCGGTAATGTCATCAAAGGCAAGGCCATCGTCGAGCAGTGCAGTAACAGTTATATACGGTCAGGGCACCGAACCATCGCGGCGGTCGGTTTAGAAAATCTGGTGATTGTAGACAGTCATGATGCAGTGATGGTGGCTCACGCGGATCATGTGCAGGACGTAGGTAAGCTGGCAAAACAGTTTCAGGCCTCTGCAGTGGTTTCATTACCCCAGCAGGAAGAAGAAGTGTTTCGTCCCTGGGGTCATTACAAAAACCTGTCAGTGGAAGAGGGTTACTGTGTCAGGAAACTCAGTATTCTTCCAGGTGCTTCCTTGTCAGAACACAGTCATAAATTAAGGTCAGAAAGCTGGGTAGTGCTCAAGGGGCAGGCCAGAGTCCGTGTAGAAGGGCAGGTGCATGATTTGGGACCCGGTGAATCGATCAATATAAAGAGCCCGCTCAAACACCGACTGGAAAATAGGGGTAAAGGTACTCTGGAAATCATTGAAACCCAGACGGGGCTGGCTATCTCGGAAGAGGATATCGATCGAATTTAGCCTGGCTAAGAAACATGTTTTGTGACTGGAAGTCATAGAACATGTTTCATCTGGAAGCGATCCGTCTTTCAGTTCACAAAGGCAACGCTGTAGTGGATTTAACCGAGGCCAGAGCCAGGGCTGTTTTGACATGGCTGACTCCGGGCAGGGTCAGCAGTTCTTTCATGATAAATTCATTCAGCGACTGACTGTTAGGTGCCATAACTTTGAGCAGATAGTCTCCGTCGCCGGTAATGGAGTGGCACTCCAGTATCGGGTCCATATGAAGGATGGATGTCTGGAAGCTTTCTGCTGAATGTTTACCATGCTTTTCCAGAGTGACTGTGACAAATGCAGACACATCAAGCCCCAAAGCAACAGGGTTCAGTTGTGCTACCTGCCGCTTGATATAACCCATTTTTTTCAGGCGGCTAATCCGTCTGGAGCATTGGGAACTGGACAGATTAACCCTGAGGGCCAGGTCTGCCAGTGACACGCTATCTTCCTTCTGCAGGCTATCCAGAAGACTCACGTCGTACTTATCTAATGTTTCAGCCATCATGAACACGGTCCTGGCATGCAATGAAATTGCATGATCCTGTTTTATTACTTTTTATGTCGCAACCATTTTGCATGACCACCCTTTTATACTCTATTTAATCAGTGGATGCAGCTCTTTCAATGAGTACTTTCGCTCGGTTGTAGCCACTTATGCGTCTTTCCCTGAATGAGGTGATATGCCATTCAGGGTCTAAGCAGCCATGAGCTCAATAAGAATCGAATAAATTGCTGATGCGCCAGGGTTGGCCGATAGACAGCATAGCGGACTTTACAGGGACAGTTAGCCCGAATCATCAAGAATATGAGGGTAATTCATGAAAGGTATTGGCCATTCTGCAAAGGTTTCTGACATCAATCCTATGGGGACAGACGGTTTCGAGTTTGTAGAGTTTGCTTCTGCAGAACCTGCTGCACTTCATACGTTTTTTTCCAGCCTGGGTTTTCAGGCTTCAGCTCACCACAAAAGCAGGGATGTAACGCTTTACAAACAGGGTGATATTCATTTTCTGGTGAATGGTGATGCCAGTAGCTTTGGTCGACGCTTCCACGATAAGCATGGCCCCTGTGCGTGCACTTTTGGTATTCGCGTGGCTGATGCGGACTATGCGCTTGAACGAGCCCTGAGTCTTGGGGCAGAGCAGGGGGAGTCAGAATACTCTGTCAACGGTCAGGAAGTTCCCTGCATTGTGGGTATTGGCGGTGCGCTGGTTTATTTGGTGGAGCGCTATGGGCCAGCTGGCAGTATGTATGATGATGACTTTGAGTTTGCGAAGGATTCAGGCAGTGCTTCTAACGTTGGTTTGGAAGTCCTTGATCATCTGACCCACAATGTGGCCCGTGGCAACATGGATAAGTGGGCAGGCTTTTATGAAACACTCTTCAACTTCCGCGAAATTCGATATTTTGATATCGAAGGCAAACTGACCGGATTGAAGTCCCGGGCCATGACCAGTCCCTGCGGTAAGGTCAAGATTCCCATTAATGAATCTTCTGATGATAAGAGCCAGATCGAGGAATATCTCAAGCAATACCAGGGAGAAGGTATTCAACATATCGCCCTGACAGCCGGCAATATTTACGACGCAGTCGACCGAATGCGGGATCTGGGAGTGAAGTTCATGACATCACCGCCAGAAACCTACTACGAAATGCTGGATGAGCGTCTGCCATGGCACGGTGAAAATGTTGAAGACCTGAAAACCAGAGCTATTCTGATGGACGGTGCCCCCACCGCTGATGGCGGTCTGCTACTGCAGATTTTTACTGAAACCGCCATTGGGCCGATTTTCTTCGAGATCATCCAGCGTAAGGGCGACGAAGGTTTTGGTGAAGGTAACTTCAAGGCTCTGTTTGAAAGCATGGAGCGGGATCAGATCCGCAGAGGGGTCTTGCAGGACAACTGATTTTTCTGCTATTTCTCAGGTAGAGGTGGAGAACATAATCCTCTACCTGATCTAAAGCAGGATCAGGCATCAAAAGTGCATGATTCAAAGCTCTGAGAAATAATGCGTTTTCTCAAAAAGGAATTTCAGTTTGAAGAAGCCCACTAACTATGTAGCCCGAAAGCCAGACGAGCACGGCTTTATTGAGTATCCTGCCGAGGAGCATGAAACCTGGCGAATACTCTATGAACGT
Organism: Endozoicomonas sp.; assembly: GCF_051008435.1. Classification (GTDB taxonomy): domain Bacteria; phylum Pseudomonadota; class Gammaproteobacteria; order Pseudomonadales; family Endozoicomonadaceae; genus Endozoicomonas_A. Next base: position 25,048 of record NZ_JBPCXO010000526.1, read on the forward strand.
CAGATCAAGGCTCTCGACAACCGGGCCTGCCCCGAATTTCTCAAGGGACTGGAGATTCTCGGTCTATCTGCTGAAGAAATTCCACAGTTAAATGATATTAATGAAAAGCTGCTTGAGTGCACGGGATGGTCGGTAGCCCGGGTACCTGCCTTGATTTCTTTTGATCGTTTTTTTGAATTACTGGCCAATCGCCAGTTTCCTGTTGCTACTTTTATCCGAACCCTTGAGGAACTGGATTATCTTCAGGAGCCGGATATTTTTCATGAGATTTTCGGACATTGTCCATTACTGACGAACCCGGATTTTGCTCAATTGACCGAGATCTACGGTCAACTGGGTCTCAAGGCCGGCAAGGAAGAAAGGGTTTATCTTGCGAGACTGTACTGGATGACCGTCGAGTTTGGCCTGGTCAGTACCGACGAAGGTCTGCGGATCTATGGAGGCGGGATTTTATCCAGTTTCAAGGAAACGATCTATGCTCTGGAAAGCAGTGAGCCAGTACGTCAGCCCTTTGATTTGATGGCTGCTCTGAGAACCCCGTACCGGATCGATATTCTTCAGCCCGTTTACTTCATTATTCAGTCACTCTCTGAGTTGCACAGCCTGACAGAAATGGATCTGATGGCCAAAGTTCATGACGCGATGAAGCTGGGTCTGCTGGAGCCTAAGTTCGCACCCAAGACAGCCTGAACAGAACTCTGCTGGCACAGGGATGTGTTGAGTTTGGGTAGAAGGTTGTCAATTCAATGAAATTTTCATGATGTCTGGTCGATAAACCCCGTATCCAGGTTTATGGCGGTGATCATGAGCAAAAGGCTCCGCAAACTCCCTTCATTTCGCTCATTCAATGTGAGAACACCTTCTGTTCCCCAGATTTTTATTTGGTTTAATGCTCTATTGCTGCTGTTTATAGGTGGTTTGTCTGTTGTTCTGATACTGGCCGTTTCTGAAGAACCTGATATTCGCTACTCAGGTGGCGGTGGCAAAGACTCCTATGCTCATACCGAAGAGTGGATGACCCATATCCGAGATGCCTTCGAACAGGAGCAGTTGAACCGACTGATCATTGAGCCTGAAGATATTAGAGACCTGACTTTTTATCTGGCAAACAGGGTTCGTATCTCAGGTAAGAAAGTGTTGGCGATATCGGGGGTAGCCTCTCATTTTAATGATGAATCTGTGATTGTCAGAGCTTCTGTTCGATCGCTATTTGACCAGGAGGTTTATCTCAATCTGACCATTGAATTCTCAGAGCATGAGGAGCTGCCCAGGCTGGACTCACTCAAAGTGGGTAAAGTAAAGTTTCCGGGCTGGCTGTTAAGCTTTTCGTTTCATCATCTTCTGATTCCATTTCTCACATATGAGCAAGCTGCTTTCTGGCAGGCAGTGACCGGCTCGGTAAAGTCCTTTGATATCACTTCAAGACGGATTGCACTGGTTTATCGCTCAGGAAACGAGCTGAGAGAACAGCTGAAGGCCAGAGCCATGAGTCTGATGGTGGGTTCTCCGGAAGAAAAGCAAGCCATTCAACTCTACCTGGATGTCATTGCAGCGGCTGCTGCGCAGCAAAGTGGAACTGAGCTTCAGTTTTCAAAGTTGCTGCATACTTTGATGGGATTAGCCAGGGCAAGAAGCCTGGAAGGGGGCAATGCGGTCAAAGAGAATGAAAGAATGCTCAGGGCCATGGCCATACAATTGGCTGATCCATCAACACGAGTCTTTCTTGCACCGGGTATGAAACCCTATCCGCTTTCAAGACCTGTTCTGCTTCGAGGCAGAAAGGACCTTTCCCAGCACTTTATGATCAGTGCCGCATTGGCTCTGACACTGGACGAAGAGTCAGCTCTGAATATCGGTGTCAGCAAAGAGAGAAAAGACGCCAGAGCGGGTGGCAGTGGTTTCAGTTTTTCAGATCTGGTGGCCGATCTGGCAGGTATTCGATTTGCCATCCTGGCGACTGAGAATGAGTTCAGGGCTCGCTGGTTACAAGATTATATTCTTCAGCACAGGGGTGAGCATGTTTATATGCCAGATGTCAGCTGGTTGCCCCAGGGGCTGACAACTTCTGCCTATGAAGATCTGATCCGGCATCCACTGTATCCCGCTATGCTGGATCGTATCCTGAAGCGTATCAATAACCTTCCAGTGAATCAGTCTGACATATAATATCCAATCATAACTCTATGTTTCATGCCTGTCTTACGGTTGCTTTACCTTTAGGTTCCTGATAGTTTTTCGGCGTTCATGCGGGGCTACTTTCTGAAGTAAGGGTCAAAGCTCTATGAGAGAAGGTATTGGCTTTCGCAACCGTTATACCATTCAGACTTCTTTATACGATGTTTAGGGTATTTTTTCAGTCATTAGATGTGACATGATGTCGCCGTCGTTCGTCTCAAAGCATTCAAAAAATGAGCAAGGATTCGATACATTTTTGCCATGCCAATGGATTTCCTGCACCGGTCTACCGCCAATTTCTGACTCCCCTGGAGAATCAGTTCCAGATTCAGTATCTGGAATGCCATGGCCACAATCCCGATTATCCCGTGAGTGATCATTGGGAACACCTGGTAGACGAACTGATTGACCAGCTTGAGCGTCGATACGATCAGCCTGTCATTGGTCTGGGGCATTCTTTTGGTGGGACACTGACCTGGTTTGCATCAAGACGAAGACCCGATCTGTATAAAGCGGTTGTGCTGCTGGATGCCCCCTTGATGACCCCTCTGGACAGTGGTTATATCCGGATGGCAAAAAAGCTGGGGATCATTGGTCGTATAACGCCTTCTCGCAGAGCTTCTGAAAGAAAAGCCCAGTGGGACGATCGGCAGGAAGCACTGGATTATTTTCGTACCAAGTCCCTGTTTGCTCAGTTTGATGAACGCTGCCTGGAAGATTATGTGGATTATGGTCTGAATTGTCACAGTGATGGGTTTAGTTTGAAGTTTGATCCTGCTATAGAAGCAGCTATTTTTGCCAACTTGCCTGATCGTTTTCCCAGCGCAGAGAAGCCTGGGGTACCATCATCCATGATTTATGGCGAGGGCAGTGACCTGTTGTCACGAAGGCGAGTCTGGGTACATCGCTATCTGACAGGTTTGGAAATGCAAAGTACGCCTGGTGGACACCTGTTTCCTCTGGAGTATCCGGAAGCATCAGTAAAGAGTGTCCAGCGTATGATAGAGAGGCTGACAGGAGAAAATTATGGAGCCTAGGGACATTGAAATCAGTATTGGGCGGATGAGCTTCTCGGGTCAGGAATGGGGTGACCCTCATGGAAAGCCTCTGATCGCCTTGCATGGCTGGCTGGATAATGCGGCCAGTTTTGCACCACTGGCGCCTTTTCTGAAAGGTGTTCGTTTGATTGCCATTGATCAGGCAGGTCATGGACGTTCGTCTCATCGTCCGGATGAAGTGGATTATTCTATCTGGCACTATGTTGAGGACCTGGTTGAGATCGTCGACACTCTCGAGCTGGAGTCATTCAGCTTGATGGGGCATTCCATGGGAGCCATAGTGTCTGTGATGGCTTCAGCCGTTCTGGGTGAGAGGGTTGAGAAGGCTATTATGCTGGATGGTCTTTTCCCGATGCCCCGAAAGCCGAAAGATGCCCCCAATGCATTAGCCGCTTATATCCAGGAACGTAAATCCTTCCGAAAAGGCAAGCCCGTCAATCGTTATCGATCACTGGAGCACGCTGTCCGTGTACGTTGTCTGGGACAATTTCCGGTGAGTCGTGACTCTTCTGCCTTGCTGGTGGAACGTGCTTTGGTCCAGGATGGTGATGCTTGGACCTGGCGTACAGATCCGCGTCTGAATCTGCCTTCACCCACTCGTTTTACAGAAGATCAGGCACTGGCTTTTGCAGAACAGATGCGTTGTGACGCTCATATGCTTTATGCGAAGGAAGGCTATGTTGATGCGCTTATTGAACCTCATCGTGAGCGTCTCGAACCTATTCAGTTTTATCCCATGCCGGGTTCCCACCATTTTCATATGGACGGCGAAACTGAATCTGTTGCCAGCGTTGTGAATACTGTTATGAGCTCTTGACTGTGTTAGGCTGAAGGCTGATGGGAGTCATAGCCAGTGGCTTCCCTGGTGATTCTATTAGCCATAAGCCGGAAATATCGCTGATTGGAAAACAGGCCACTGGATTCGTACTAGTGTCTTAAAAGTCTAAAAAAAGTGCTATTTCCTGGGTCAGGAGTGAAATGCAATCTATGGCCATTTTTCATTCTTTATTAAAACAAACCTCCTCTTTTATGTTGGCAGGTGTTTTTCTTTTGCCTGCTACCGTCTTTGCTACTGAAATAGCGCCGTTTCCCAATGCCAAACTTGACCTGGAGCTCAAGCAGCACGTGACCAGTTATCCGGTCATCAGCAGCTCAATGAAGAAGGTCAATGGCGTGGTTACAGCGGACTCAGAGCAGTGGCTTGATGGCTCTCTTGATAGAAAACTGTATCTTCTCCCCAATGGTAAAAGCAGTGATGAAGCGTATCGTTTTTTTACGGGTCAGTTTGAAAAGCTGGGTGTCACGCCTGTTTTCAGTTGTGATCGTTTCAGCTGTGGTGACAGTAATTTCTGGGCGAATAATATTTTTGATATAGCCCGTCTGTATGGCCTTGATAAAGAGCAGGCCTATTTTCTGGGACAAAAAGATGTTGCGGGAAAAACAGTCTATTACCTGACTTATACCGTGAAAAGAGGTAATAAAAGGGAATATGCCCTGGTCGATATTTTTACAGTAGGTAAGACAAAAGCCAACCGGAATAATCAGGTTTTTATACCATCGTTGCCGGATAGTGTATCTGCTTTAGCCAGCTCGGAAGCGTATAAGGTGCTACTTACAGCCTTTGGAAAACAGTCTAAACCGTTATTGATTACGGTTGAGTCGGCTTCTGCTGGGCGAGTCTCTCAAGTTGATAGCCTCAGTAGGCAGTTAGAGCAGTTACAGAATCTTCTTCAGTCGAAACTGCAGGAAGATGGCATCAGCTCAAATCGCTTTCGCATCCAGTCTATTGTTGGGGATCAGGGAGAAGGCTTCATCCACTGGCAAGTACTTCAATAAAATAAGTCTATGCTCTGTCATTGCTCATAGTGTTGAGAAAAATAGTTGAGAAGGTTCTCATCTTTTAAAATGACCTAACGATGACAGATCATAAGCCTTCTTTTCGATCGCTCCAGCCAGACTCGGGAGAAAACAGTCTGACTGGATTTTACTCTATTAGTTGTTATCCAGCTGGATTTTAATTTCGAACACTAGACTGTCTGCAGTCGATATGAGCTGGCACTTGGTTGTAAAAATCGAGCTAAGTTATCAGAAATAAACGACGTATGATTTCCAGATTCCAGAACTTCTTTCTGAAATGAGTAAGGCTTTTTCAGAAGAGTCAGCTTGTGCCAGAAGTCCATTCTCATCCCAGGCAGCACTTTGTCCAGCAGGAGTCCAGCTGCCATTTGGGGTGCTATGATTCGCCATGGTTAGCAGAATGTTATGCTTTTTTGCGGTAGATGCCATCGTGGTTGAGTCTTTGTCGTATCCCTGCTTTGAGATTAACACTGAGCCAGCGTAAACCGTTGCTCTCATTTTTGTACATTGTTCTGCATGATCTGAATGACTCATATCAGCACATATGCCCAATGCCACCGTCTCATCATGAATTAAGATCAACTTGTGTTGCTTCCCCGCTTGAAAATAATTTTGTTCAGTTCCATGGAGATGAATCTTTGAGTTATGTTCTACGCAACTGTCTGGTTTGAAGATCAGGGAAGCTAAAGATAATTGCCCTGAGTCACAGCGGAGTGGGGTGCCGACAACAATAATAATTCCATACTCTCTGGAAGCTCGGACCAGCGGCTGAAGTCGTTGATCATCTTTTGTGAAAGACAGCTTCTCTGCTTTTTCCGGAATATATCCCGTCAGAGAGAGTTCCGGGAAGATAATAACCGAAGGCTTAAATCGGGATGTTTCATGAATGGCGTTGAGATGGCTATTGATATTGTACTGAATATCAGATGTTTTGATGGGGATTTGGGCAGAGACGATTCGGAAGTTATTCATTTTCTCTAGACTGATTTGTTCAAACGGTGGCTTGCCTTAACTTAAGGCTGCACTGTTAATATAAAGAGGTTGTGCAGCCAAAGCGTGTTTTCTTTTTGGCGGGTTTCGTAGAAAGCAGGATGTCCTTAAAACTGTAATCTATCTATTCTCTTTCTAAACAGTGATTCTTTCCCATTTCCGGGTCTGCCAGACCATGACAAAAGCCAATGAGCTGATCAGTCTCTGCAAAGCCTGAACCAGCCAGACGGCGGTTAGACCCAGACCAAGTACCGGCCCTACCAGCCAGCATAAAGGCAACAGAATTAACCACTGTCCCGCCGCTCTAATACTGAGAACAGTGCGATTGGCACCTGCCCCCAGTAATGCCTGGGTAAATACCAGAGAGGCGGCATCCAGGAAAATGCTCATACCGGTAAGCTGTAGCGGAATTTTACCCATCTCAACCAGGGATTCCTGATGAAGGAAAAGACCTAACAGGAATTGAGGTGCAAAGAGTAAAGGCAGGCTCAGAAAGAGCAGAACACTGGCTGCCACCATGACAATATCCCAGCCCCATCGCCAGGCTTTATCGGGTTTTCCCGCTCCCAGGCTTTGACTCACCAGGGTATTGGCGGCCATCCCCATGCCAATACCTGGCAAAATCAACAACAGTGAAATATTCATCAAGACATGGGCAATGGCCAGTTCACTGGTTCCCATCTGGGCAATGATGGCAAACAACATCATAAAGCCAAATGAGAACAACATTTGTTGGAGAGAATCCGGGACTGCCAGTCGAACTAATCGAACTGTCTGCTTGAAATCACGCTTCAGTAAAAACCGGAAATCCATAAAGCCGTGGTCTTTTGCGGTACCTGAAAGACTGAACATATTCAGTATGGCGGCCAGATACATAGCCAGGAAAGTACCCAGTGCTGCCCCGGCAACCCCCATTGCAGGAAATGGACCTATTCCATAAATAAGACAAAAGCTCGTCACAGCATTGAACAGATGAGAAATCACCAGAATGCGCAGGAAGCCTGATGGTTTGCCTGTGCCATTCCAGTAGCCTCTGAAAGAAAGGCACAGTGCTGCAGCAGTCAGGGACATAACGCGAATTCTAAAATAGATAACAGCCGTGTCATGCACCAGTTCACCCTGGTTAAATATTTGCAGTATCCAGGGGGCTAACAGCATCAGCAAAAAGCTTATAGGCAGTGCAAAGAACAGGGCAATGATGATGCCATGATTGACCGGTGTCGCACAGTGACGGCTGTTGCCAGCACCATACCGTCGGGCTACTTGAGCCTGAACACCAGCAGAGAGTCCTGCGACCAGAGAAAGAGCAACAAAATTTGCGTAACTGGCAGCTCCCACTGCTGCTAGAGCTTCTTTGCCTAGAGGTCCGACCAGCGCGGCATCGACAAGATTCAGGAGGCTTTGAGACAGCATCGCGATGATGATGGGGGTGCCCAATTTCAGTATGGTAGTAACGCGCTGTTTCAAGCAAACCTCAGACTTTGCAGATGTTTCTTTCAAATTGTATGCGTTTATCAGCATCTGTGTCACCTGCCAGTGGCGGATGCTACTGATCTTTTTTGGGTACAAATACCTGTCAGGCTTCGGAAATGCGCATTCTAAATGGACGGTTGATAAGGAAAGTATCAACTACGCTTTATGTGTTCTTATGCTGATTCGTCGTAGTTATGGAATTGGTTATTCATATTTTACTCCTGACGAGCATAGGAATTTGATGCGTCAGTCTCTCTTGCTGACGGTTATTTCAAAAATAATAAGTGTTCTTCCTTAAAGAGGACAGGGTTCCAGTGAGAATATGCTTGAACTGGGTACCATCTACCAGAATGATCTTATCCCTGATTAAAAATGTCAGTGACAGGAACAGGTCAATGCTTACATCGATCTGTTCCTGCTTGATTTAATTAATCCTGACTTATTCAAGACTTGGGCGTAACCAGCGTTCGGCCTCTTCCAGACTCATACCCTTGCGTTCAGCATAGGAAGTCAGTTGATCTTTGGCGATCTTGCCCAGACCAAAGTATTTGGAGTCAGGGTGAGAAAAGTACCAACCACTGACACTGGCTGCAGGCATCATGGCAAAGTGTTCTGTCAGATTAACGCCAGTGCTTTCCTCTCCGTTCAACAATTCAAACAGTGCTGTTTTTTCAGTGTGATCGGGACAAGCCGGGTAACCGGGAGCAGGGCGAATACCGGAGTATTTCTCTTTGATCAGTTCTTCATTGTTCAGTGATTCATCCGGAGCATAGTTCCAGAACTCCTTACGAACTTTCTCATGCATATGTTCTGCAAAAGCTTCTGCAAAGCGGTCCGCAAGCGCTTTCACCATGATGCTGTTGTAGTCATCACCCTTTTCTTCATAAGTCTTTGCCAGTTCATCAGCACCAATACCGGCCGTGGTAATAAACCCGCCTACGTAATCTTTCAGTCCTGTGGCCTTCGGTGCTACAAAATCTGACAGACAGAAGTTTGGCTTGTCATCGGGTCTTGGGTTCTGTTGACGCAGATGATGCAGCCGAGTCCTTACTTCAGAGCGATCCTCATCGGTATAGACTTCCAGGTCATCATGGTTTACCTGGGCAGCAGGCCAGAAACCGATCGCTGCTCGAGCGCCGATCTTCTTGTTTTCAACAAGGTCTTTCAGCATAGCCTGAGCATCGTTGAAAAGGCTGGTAGCGGCCTCACCCACTATTTCATCTTCGAGAATTTTGGGGAATTTACCCGCCAGATCCCAAGTTATGAAGAAAGGTGTCCAGTCTATGTAGTCAACCAGTTGTTCCAGTGGGTAGTCGTCAAATACTTTAACACCGGTGAAAGAAGGGACAGGGGGCTCGTAGTTTTTCCAACCTGGATCAAAGCGGTTATCGACAGCTTCTTCGTAAGTCAGTAATTGTCGTTTGTTGTTTCTTTTTTCATAGCGTACTCGAATCTTCTGATATTCAGTACGTGTTTCATCAATCAGAGCGGGCTTTAATTCATTACTCATTAATCGAGTAGCAATGCCGACACTGCGTGACGCATCAGTCACATAAAGTGCAACATCATTTTGAAACTGAGGTTCAATTTTAACCGCAGTATGAGCTCGGGACGTTGTAGCGCCGCCAATCAGAAGGGGAAGGTGCATGTCTTGGCGCTGCATTTCGCTGGCAACATGAACCATTTCGTCCAGTGAGGGCGTGATCAGGCCACTGAGGCCGATGATGTCGACGTTTTCTTCCCGTGCAACTTGCAGAATTTTCTCACAAGGTACCATTACGCCAAGGTCAATAACCTCAAAGTTATTACAGGCCAGTACCACGCCGACAATATTTTTACCAATGTCGTGTACATCGCCCTTTACGGTGGCCATCAGTATCTTGCCATTGGACCTCACTTCACCGTCTTTTTCTTCTTCAATAAAGGGAATCAGATGGCCAACCGCCTGTTTCATAACCCGGGCACTCTTTACCACCTGGGGAAGAAACATCTTACCGGCACCAAACAGGTCACCCACCACGTTCATGCCATCCATGAGAGGGCCTTCAATAACGTGAATAGGGCGTTCAGCTAACTGTCGGGCTTCTTCAGTATCGTCAACAATGTAGGTGTTGATGCCTTTTACCAGGGCGTGTTCCAGACGTTTGTTAACGTCCAGTTCCCGCCAGGCAAGATCTTCTACTCTCTTTTCGCCTTTACCGCCACCGCGATAGTTTTCAGCAATGGAGAGAAGGGCTTCTGTGGTTCCATCATCTTTGTTAAGGATGACGTCCTCAACTTTTTCTCTTAGCTCAGCAGGAATTTCTTCATAAATTTCCAGCTGACTGGCATTAACAATTCCCATGGTCAGACCATCTTTGATAGCGTGATAGAGGAAGACTGCATGAATGGCTTCACGTACCGGATTATTACCACGGAACGAGAAAGATACGTTACTGACACCGCCGGAAATCAAGGCGTGTGGTAAGTTCTCTTTGATGTAGCGTGTAGCATTGATGAAGTCCACAGCATAATTGTTGTGCTCATCAATGCCTGTCGCCACGGCAAAAATATTAGGGTCGAAGATAATATCCTGAGGTGGGAATCCAAGTTCATCCACTAACAGGTTATAGGATCGAGTACAGATCTCTATTTTACGAGCTTCAGTGTCTGCCTGACCTACTTCGTCGAATGCCATGACAACAACGGCGGCGCCGTAGTTACGGCATAGACGTGCCTGCTTTCGGAAGATTTCTTCACCTTCCTTGAGGCTAATGGAGTTAACGATACCCTTACCCTGAATGCACTGCAGCCCGGCTTCTATAACATCCCATTTTGAGGAGTCCACCATGACGGGGACTTTGGAAATATCAGGTTCAGAGGCCACCAGATTTAAAAAGGTCACTATGGCCTTTTTAGCATCCAGCATGCCTTCATCCATGTTGATGTCGATGACCTGAGCACCGTTTTCAACCTGCTGGCGGGCTACATCCAGAGCAGTGTCGTAATCTTCTTCGATGATCAAACGTTTGAAGCGGGCAGAACCTGTGACGTTACAACGCTCTCCAACGTTAACGAAGAGGGAATCATCAAATATATTAAAAGGTTCCAGGCCACTCAGACGACAGGCCGGTGTAATTTCTGGAATTTGTCGTCTTTCTATAGAGGCCATTGAGTCAGCAATGGCTTTTATATGCGCAGGGGTACTACCACAGCAGCCACCAATGATGTTGACTAACCCTGACTCGGCAAACTCTGAAACAATGGCAGACATTTCTTCGGGTGTTTGATCGTATTCGCCAAATGCGTTAGGCAGCCCCGCATTGGGGTGAGCGCTGACGTAGGTATCTGCAATGTTGGAAAGCTCTTCCAGATACGGTCGCAGTTCTTCTGCGCCTAGCGCACAGTTCAAACCTACTGATATAGGGTTGGCGTGTTCAATTGCGTTCCAAAAGGCTTCCGTCGTTTGACCAGACAGAGTACGACCCGAGGCGTCAGTTATGGTTCCTGAGATCATGATAGGCAGTTCATAGCCCAGGTCATCAAACAGATCTTTCACGGCATAAATAGCCGCTTTTGCGTTCAGGGTGTCGAAGATGGTTTCGATCAGAATGATGTCGGATCCACCCTCAATCAGGGCGATCGTCGCTTCACGATAGGCAATGGCCAGCTCTTCAAAGCTGGTGTTTCGAAAGCCAGGGTTATTCACGTCTGGTGAAATAGAGGCCGTGCGGTTGGTTGGTCCCAGTACACCGGCAACAAAACGTGGTTTGTTCGGATTCTTTGCGGTTGCCGCGTCTGCGACTTCTCTGGCAATACGAGCAGACTCCCGGTTGATTTCCGGTACGAGATGTTCCATCTCATAGTCTGCCATAGCAATAGTGGTGGCATTGAAAGTATTGGTTTCAAGAATGTCAGAACCGGCATCGAGATAGGACTGGTAAATTTCCTTGATGATGTTAGGGCGAGTCAGGGAAAGAAGGTCATTGTTGCCTTTCAGGTCACAGCCATGATCAGCGAACCGCTCACCACGATAGTCCCCTTCCTCCAGTTTATAGCCTTGAATCATAGTGCCCATGGCACCGTCTAGGACCAGAATCCGTTTCTCTAATTGCTCTTTAAGAAGGTTTGCTCTTAGAAGGTGTGCGCTTTCTTGGCTGTTAGGCATGGGTACAGATTCCGGGCCAGTTCTCTCAATTACCATGAAACGGGCCATCAGGAATTTGGTTTGACGGCTCATGGCTGCTTGTAGGTATTATCAGAAGAGCGATGGTATCAGAAATACGCCTTAGAGTGTCTATTCCTAAGTGAACATAACAATGGGAAGGGGGGAAAGACTGGGAATAGAGGGAGTGAAAGATCATGGGAGTATGCAAAAGAGGGCTATGCCTCTTTTGCATGGTTGCAAGTCAGGCCGTTTGTGCTGAAGCCTGAACCTCATTGCGGGAGCTTTTACGAAGGCTGAGACCGGCAGCCAGGGTGGCAACCAGGGTGACACTCGCCAGGGTCAGTGTTCCCATTTCGGGCAGTGAACCTACTAGCCCGCTGACTAGGGTGGCTAACAGCATTTCAATGAAAAATATCAGACCGGCGGCGGTACCGACATTTTTGCTCATGTGTTCTGTCGCTCTGGCCTGGCACAATGGCATGAAAAGACCCAGTCCCAGTTCAAAGACGACGATACCTGCCATATAGCCAAGAATTGAGCTGCCGTTGCTCCACCATGCGGTGGCGAATGAAATCAGGGCTCCTGCAGCTAATGTGGTCCAGGCTAAAAGAGTGCTTTTTTCACGACCCAGCAGATCATTTAATTTAGGGCCGAAGGAGGCACTAAACAAGTATCCTGCAATGGCTGCAGCAAAGAGAAAACCATAAAGTTTTGGAGCCAGGCCTAATTGACTGATCATGACAAACGGGCCTCCGGCTACGAAGACAAAGGCACCAGAAAAAGCCGTGCCAGCCGCAATGGTAAAGCGAAGATAGCGCCAGTCGGTTAGTACTTCTTTGTAGCCTGAAAGAATAGGGCTGCCGGTGCTTTTCGATACCTGATGCTTCTCCGGTATGAAGAGCAACCCCAGCATTGCTATGACGGCCATGGCGCCCATAGCCAGGAAGTTATACTGCCAGCCTGCGTATTCCTGGATAAAGCCCCCGATGATGGGCGCTAGCATGGGCGCTACTATCAAACAGGCGCTGATGTAGGACAACATGCGGACTTCCATTTTGTCCTGAAAGTAGTCTCTGGCCAGTATTCTGGCAATCGCTGTACCAAAGCAGCCGAACAGGGCCTGGGCAAAGCGGGCAGCTATGAACAAATAGATGTTATCTGTCAGCAGCGTGGCAGCAGTAGCTATCAGATAGAGGGTATAGCCCAGCATCAGTGTTTTTTTGCGGCCCAGTCGATCAGCCAGTGGGCCTACGATAAGCATGGACAGGGAAAAGCCCAGCATAAAGATGCCGACACTCCACTGGGTGGTGGCGCTGTCACTGCCAAAATAGTCTGTAATGGCAGGTAGAGAAGGTGAGAATATGTCGATAGACACTGGGCCAACAATGGCAAACAGTGTCAGGATCACCAGAACAGCAATGGGGTGTTTTTCTGTATTCAATGCGCTCATGAACGTCCGTTTATCAGGTTCCGACTGGGAAAAAGAGCGCGAAGGGTACAGACTTTTTAAGATAGGAGCAATCGTACAATTTTACATCAGAACAGTAAGACGCGAAAAAAGAGGGAGACAACTACTGTAATGGGCTGCAGCCTGCCGCAGTTTGAATACCCGAGTGGGTTAGTGGGGATTTCAACATGGCGTCGAATGGCATAGAATGGCCACAGAATGATGAGAGGGTTCTTGAGTTGAATATTACATTCACGGAAGCAGCACAAAAATACCTGGCCACCCTGCTTGAGAAGCAGAGTGTTGGGGGTATTGGTGTTCGTCTGTTCGTTACCCAGCCTGGCACTCCTTATGCTGAAACCTGTCTGGCTTACTGCAAGCCAGGTGAGGAGAAGGAAGGGGATCTGGTTATGGAATTGGAATACTTCAATTGCCATGTCGAAGGAAAAAGTGAACAGTATCTGGACGAAGCTACCGTTGATTTCTCTGAAGACAAACTGGGTGGGCAGCTAACGATCAAGGCACCGAATGCCAAGCTGCCTCAGGTCAGTGAAGACAGTCCACTGGATGAGAAAATCAATTATTTCCTGCAGACAGAAATCAATCCTGGCCTGGCTTCCCATGGCGGTGTGGTTTCTCTGGTAGAGATTGATGAGGGTGTTGCTATTCTGCAGTTTGGCGGTGGATGCCAGGGTTGCAGTGCAGTGGATCTGACTCTGAAAGACGGCGTAGAAAAAACACTGATTGAGCGTATCCCTGAACTGAAAGGTGTGAGGGATGTAACAGACCACAGTATTACCGAGAATGCTTACTTCAAGTAAGAAGTAAGGCTCTTTTAAAAGCCGGCATCTTTGCCGGTTTTTTTATACCCAGAGGAAAGTGTTCTCATATGAGTAGCGTTTGGTAGAGAGTCGCGGCTTAACGTTAGGTGGAAATTCAGATCATGAGGTTGTTCCATTTTAAAGGTGAACCATCGGCGGTAGCGCATCCCCGTTGAATATGTGGCTTAGGGAACAGATTGCTTTGAGAGAAGGTGAAAAACCTCTAATTATCAATATTTAATATTATACAATCATATTACTTACTGATAATGCTAAAAAACATAACTTTGTGCAAATTAAAAAGTTCAGAAATATAAGGAAGGGCTGATTGTTAATCAGCCCGCATTAATATCGTGAGTGGTGCATCAAGGTTAGTTTCTGGGGGGGTTAGGATTATCCCATTTCTCTTGGAAGCAGCGATGGCTTAAAGCTTTCTCTGCAGTGATTCGCTGTTCAGGATTCGCTTCCAGGAGTTTAGGTAGAAGCTCTGAAATCATGAAACGATGCCCAGAGCGAGTATTTCTTGTCAATGTCTTACTGCAGGCTTCACGGAGTTTATTGCTGTATTCGATGAGGGCATTTTTAGATTTTTCCAGCTTGCCCGTGTTCTGCAGGGTTTCACCTTTGAATTCATCCGTTATTTTCTGGCAAGCTTCCGGCGCAATCCAGTGGGCGAGGGAGATACCCAGTGCCCACATGTCGCCAGCTGTCTCATAACCTTTTGCATGGGTAAAGGCTTCTGGTGGCAGGAGTTCAGGATGAGGCACATTGAAAATGGTGTCAGAAAAGTATTTTACTCTGTTCATCATGGCTTCATCATGGGGCTCAGCTGATGCCTGTTGCTGCTTTGCCATACCAAAGCCATCCAGCTTAACTTGTCCTTCGTGTTCAACTACACATTCCTTACTGACACAGCCATGGGAATAACCTTTGCTATGGGTATAGACCATACACTCCATAACGGGTTTAAGTCGGTCCGCAAAAGGTTTCAGGGATTCACCTGCTTTAGGGCAGGTCAGAACAGCAGGTAATCCTGAATAGGCTTTGAACTCTTTTCCATCAGCCTTAACTAATGAAGGGAGGTATTTGGCGCCAGTATCTTCACTTGTTCGTTGTGTATGAAGTTTCTGCAGTGTCTCAAGCTCATTGGAATGCCATTTCTCAAGCTGCAGATTCTTTTCTTTAACCGTGCTTTCAAGTGCAGTGCAGGTCGCTTCAAGTTGCTCTTCTGAGAACTGATTTGTAGGACTGCTCTTAATCAGTTGAGCCCAGCTGCGGGTTTCGTTTGGTAATCGGTTATTTTGATCGATGCAACGCTGTATTGACTCAGCGCCTTCGTCACCCGCTTCAACGCAGTACTGGCCATTGACACCGACCAGAGCTCCTTTGGTTAGGTGTCTGTCATTCACATAAAAGCGTGGAACCGGTTCTTTGGATTCTACTGCCCGGTTGAAAATAGGGACAATCATGACTTCTACTCTCTTGAGTTGTAGAAGCTTGGCTACAAACTCAAGTTTAATGCCTCGGAAAAATGCGTAGAGCCAACTTTCTTTATACTGTTTTTCTATCGTAGGTAATTTGTTCGTAGCCTGAATGGGACCTGATTTTGCCTGGGCTTCCATGGAGATCGTCCTTGATTGATCAATAATTTCACTATAGATGAAATTGTAAGCTAAATGAGTGAGCAGGCTGAGGAGTATATAAAGTCAGGCTTTGATTGGTTCCCATCTTTGATTAGGATGTTGTCTTAACTCATTATTATTATGAGAAAACCGGTTTTCTATGGATTTACACTGAATGAAATCGAATCTTATTACCCAGGCCGGAAAAGATAAGCTTGAAGAGGAGCTGCATTACCTCTGGCGAGATAAAAGGCCCAAAGTGACTCAGGCGGTTTCTGAAGCTGCGGCATTGGGAGACCGAAGTGAGAATGCTGAATATAAAGAAGGTAAAAGGCTGTTAAGAGAAATCGATCGTAGAATTCGCTTTCTCACCAAACGGCTGGATATTGTTAAGGTGATCGAGTATTCGCCTGAGCAGGAAGGTAAAGCTTTTTTCGGTGCCTGGGTTGAGCTTGAAAACGAGGAAGAGGAGGTTCTTCATTGTCGAATCGTGGGTTCCGATGAAATCGATGTTAAAAGAGGGCACATAACTATCGATTCTCCCATGGCCAGGGCGGTGATTGGCAAGCAGGTCGATGATGAAGTATCAGTCAGGACGCCAGAGGGTTATAAGATCTGGTATATCAATAAGATACAATATAAACCTTTCAACTAAACAGGCGGAGCTGGTTTCAGGTGATCATCTTGTAACCAGGGTGAAGAGTCTGTTAACGTATTTTTACCTAAGATGGTTTTTGGGTATATAACAGTCGGTCATAATCGTGTATTGTGATGCGCCTTTTTTCTTCCGTGTTGTTTCTGGCTGTTCCAGTAAATAAAGGACCTGTGAAGCGTTATAAGCAAGCCATACTGTCAAATTTCTTCGTTGCTCAGATCATTAAACCCTGTGGTTCCCAGTATACTCATCTGGTAGAAGCCAATCTTGATATTGAATCTCGCGCGGACCGGACACTGTGTACTGAAGTTTTACACGGTGCGTATCGCTATGAAGTATTGACGAATCATCTTCTGCCAGAAGTTTGTCCGATATGTTCTGCCATTTTGGACAGAAGAATCAGTAATATGCCTAAAGATCGTAAGATTTCTACCGGTTTTCCTGATGAAGTTTGTGCTGAAGTGCCTAAATCTCAGATGGATCTTTTATCCGGTTTGAAAGTCAGTCTGGTTGAGCCTAAGGCGGAGGAGTCTGCTGAGGGGCATCAGTTTGATTTGTTCTGAAGGATTCTGACACAGCCATCAGCTGACTGTGCCAGATGTTTGATTATTCTGCGATTCTGGCAGGCAGAACGTTTTTCAGTTTCTCATTCATATCACGCAGAGTGTTCTCTGTTGTTTCCCAGTCAATGCAGGCATCAGTGATGGATACGCCGTATTCCAGGTCTTCCAGATTCGCTGGTACTTTCTGGGCACCCCAGCCAATGTTGCTCTCAACCATCAGACCCACGATAGACTTATTACCTTCAATGATCTGGTTCGTTACATTTTCCATAACCAGTGGCTGAAGGGCTGGATCTTTGTTGGAATTGGCATGGGAGCAGTCCACCATGACATTCGGTTTGATGTTGGCTTTTTCAAGCTCTTGCTCGCACAGGGTCACGCTGACTGAATCGTAATTGGGCTTGCCACTGCCACCACGGAGCACGATATGACCATACTTGTTACCCTTGGTGCGGGTTACAGCTACCTGACCGTTGCCATCAATACCCAAAAAACGGTGAGGGTTGGATACGGAGTTCAAAGCGTTAATGGCTACTTCGAGGCCGCCGTCAGTACCGTTCTTGAAGCCAACTGCAGAAGAAAGGCCGCTGGCCATTTCACGGTGGGTCTGGGATTCGGTGGTACGAGCACCAATGGCAGACCAGGAAACCAGATCCTGCAGGTACTGTGGTGAAATTGGGTCCAGAGCTTCTGTCGCAGAAGGGATGCCCAGTTCTGCAACATCCATCAAAAGACGTCGGCCAATATGCAGGCCTTCCCCAATTTTGAAAGAATCATTGAGATGTGGATCGTTGATTAGGCCTTTCCAGCCAACCGTGGTACGAGGCTTTTCAAAATAGACGCGCATGACCAGATAGAGAGTATCGCTCAGCTCATCCGCCAGTTTCTTCAGGCGGTTGGCATAATCCATGGCGGCATCAACGTCATGGATAGAGCAGGGGCCGATCACAACAAACAAGCGATGATCCTTGCCATCCAGAATGTTGCGAATAACTTCACGGCCTTCAGAAATGGTACGCTCAGCAGCTTCGCTCAGGGGAATTTCCCTTTTCAGCTGCTCTGGAGTGACCAGTAAGTCCTGAGATTCAATGTTCAGGTTTTCAATCGGTAAAACGGCCATTGATTGCGCTCTCAACTTTAATTATTGCTCCCTTCCGGGTTCGCGCTGTAGATTGCTTAACCGGGTAAGGATTAACCGGGCTTGCAGAGATCAGCGACGGTCGTTCACTCTAATCAAGAGCTGTGCCAGCTGCAACCCCATGAATAAGAATTTTGCTTAATTTTAAGTCGCTGCATTTACTGTGAAAATCATTTCACCTCATAAGGGATGAAATGATTTTCACAGTGCAGGGTGAGTCAGATCAGGTAACGAACACCCAGTACCAGAAGAATCGTGGCCAGGATCATTCTCATAACATTCTCTGGCAGGTATTTGCCGATTTTAGTACCTACATAAATGGCTGGCAGAGAGCCAATCATCAGAGCTGCAAGAAGGTTAAAGTCGACGTTGCCCAGCCAGATATGACCGATGCCTGCAACCAGAGTAAGAGGAACGGCATGAGCCAGTTCGGTACCGACTACTCTGATTGAAATCAGCGCTGGATAAAGCAATAAAAGAATGGCGGTACCCAGCGCACCGGCTCCCACCGATGACAAAGTAACCAGGAATCCCAGTGCCACTCCCATAAATACTGTGAAGTATTTTAATCGCTTACCTGTCAGTTTTGCCTTGGTTTGAAACTGTGACTTTTTCAGTTTGTTGCTAAATATAAGCACCAGTGCTGTCAAAGTGAGCATAAAGCCAAGGCAGGTACTAAGTATCGGGCTATAATGTTCGCTTCCGGCGAACAGATATTTCAGCAGGAATACAGTCAGCACTGTGGCAGGGATACTTCCGAGACACAGTAATTTGACTAGCTGCCAGTCAACACTCCTTTGCCGGTGATGAATGAAAACGCCACTGGCTTTGGTCAGGGCGGCATACAACAGGTCTGTACCTATTGCTATGTGAGCAGGAAATCCGAATAAAAGGAGTAGCGGAGTCATTAGAGACCCGCCTCCTATGCCGGTTAAGCCGACGGCAAAACCCACGCCGGCACCCGCTGAAATGTAGAGCAATGTGTCCATGAAATATGGTCTAAAGTTATAAGTAGCTCAGGCGATGTTTGAAATCATGATAAAACCGACATGATTCGCTGGTAACTGTAGCGACCGGCTTGTATTCTTGGAAGTAATTAAATGGCATTCTCTTATGCCGCTAAGAACTAAGAGTGCTCATAAATTTTCACGCTATGGGTAGAAGTTAGCTCGACCGGAGGCCATCAATGAAGCTGCAACAACTGCGCTATATCTGGGAGGTCGCTCACCATGATCTCAATGTATCCGCCACAGCGCAGAGTCTGTATACCTCGCAACCCGGTATCAGCAAACAGATTCGCCTGCTTGAGGATGAACTGGGTGTTGAAGTGTTTGCCCGTAGCGGTAAGCATTTGACCCGAATCACTCCAGCTGGTGAGAAGATTATAGAGACTGCGGGTGAAATTCTCAGGAAAGTCGAAAGTATTAAACAGGTTGCACAAGAGTTCAGTGATGAACGCAAAGGCTCCCTGTCGATTGCTACGACTCATACCCAGGCTCGCTATGCTCTGCCCAGTATTATCAATAAGTTTATTTCTCAGTACCCTGATGTCTCGCTCCACATGCATCAGGGCACGCCTATCCAGATTGCTGAGATGGCTGCAGACGGGACAGTAGACTTTGCTATTGCGACAGAAGCACTCGAATTATTTAACGATCTTGTGATGATGCCCTGTTATCGCTGGAATCGTTGTGTGCTGGTTCCCAGAGATCATCCGCTCGCACAAATATCTGAGCTTACCCTGCAAGATGTCGCAAGATATCCGCTGGTGACTTATGTCTTTGGTTTTACCGGTCGGTCAAAGCTGGATGAAGCCTTTATGAACGAAGGGCTGTCTCCCAGAGTTGTCTTTACCGCAACCGATGCAGATGTCATCAAAACCTATGTAAGACTCAAGCTGGGTGTGGGTATTGTTGCGAAGATGGCTTACGATCCTGAGCTGGATTCTGATTTGGTTCCACTGAATGCGGACCATCTGTTTGAGCCCAGTGTGACCAAAATTGGTTTCAGAAGGGGTACCTTCCTGCGCGGATTTATGTATGACTTCATTCAGCAGTTTGCTCCGCACTTGACGAAGGATGTCGTGCAGGAAGCTATTTCAAGACACAACAAGGCTGAAGTGGATGAGCTGTTCTCCGGTGTTCAGTTACCTGACCACTGAGTTTCCCTGATAGTGGGCGGCAGCTGCATTACGCAGCTTGCCGGTCCAGCACTTCCTTAACCAGCTTGAAATAGATGGTATACACCTTCGGCTCTTGCCCATCTTCCTCAACAATAAAAAATGGTGCCTTGTCGACTTGATAGAAGTCAGCCAGTAATGCACCTTCGCTTCCTGCTTCCCCTTCTATAGCAATCAATACCTGGTCAATTTTCTTCATGTTTCCAGAGCTTTCCAATCGCTCCAAAACTTCGCTGCATTTTTTGCAGGGGCTGCCATCCGCCATTATTTTTTTGACCATGGTGATTTTCATCAAGGATCTCCTGTGAGTTACAGACTGTTTTATTGTGATGGTTCAGATTCTAGCAGTTGTAATTATTACTATTGATAATAACTTCATCTATTTATAGTGGCTTATGATCTATTTCCGAAAGGTAATAATAATGTCACTTGGAATCTGCGGACTGATACTTTTCAGCAGCTCACTGCTCCATTAATTGCACAACGTAATCATCCTGAAATTGTTAGTGACCAGCTGAATATTGATGATCAGGGAAGGGTTACAGGTTGAGGTTGAGGCCGACGCAGGTTTTTTATTTCATGCGTTGGATAATGTCATCAGGGATGATTCCTGATTATTCATGAGTAGTCAGATACGGCTTATTCGCAGAAAGTTTCAAGAGCGGTCATCAGGTTTTTTACCTTGGTAATGGACTCCTGGTATTCCTGATGACAGTCTGAGTCAGCCACAATGGCTCCACCACCCCAGCAGTGAAGTTTGTGGTTCTGGGCAACCAGAGTTCTGATGGTAATGCTGGAATCCATCTTCTCGTTACAGCTTACGTACCCAATGGCGCCGCAATAGACATTTCGAGCGGATGCTTCCAGTTCGCGAATGATTTCCATGGATCTGATTTTGGGTGCACCGGTCACTGACCCTCCCGGGAACGCGCCTTCCATCAATTCCAGTATGCTGTGTTCCTGGCTGAGTTCACCAGTCACTGTACTGACCAGATGGTGAACATTGGCGTAGCTTTCCAGCTCAAACAGTCTTGGGACACTGATGCTTCCCGGATTGCAGACTTTACCCAGGTCATTTCTCAAAAGGTCTACGATCATCAGGTTTTCTGAGCGATCTTTCTCGCTGGCCAATAGCTCTTCTGCATGAGCCAGATCTTCTTGGGGTGTATTACCGCGAGGCCTCGTGCCTTTGATAGGGTGAGTTTCCACCCTGCGTTCAGTGACTTTTATAAATCGTTCGGGTGAGTGGCTTAATACCACAACATCCGGATGAGACAAATAAGCTGAGTAGGGGGCCGGACTGACTTTTCTGAGGTGTTTGTAGGCTTGCCAGCAATCACCGTTGTATCGGCTGGTAAATTCCTGGGTCAGGTTCACTTCATAGGTGTCACCAGCCAGAATGTAATCCTGCACTTTATTAAAAGCTGACTCATACTCTGATTCACTTATCGTGGTCGAGAACTTTTCCTGCAACTGGAATGAGGAATTTTGTGATTTGGCGGTGCTCTTTATTCGGGAAAGAATACTATCCCGGTCTGTTTCTGGCATATCAGGGTGGCTGAAAAAGACCGTTTTTTGCTGGTGATGATCACAAATGATGGCCCAGTGATAGAGCCCGACACTCATCAAGGGTGTTTCCAGCTGCCTGGGTTGAATTTTTTCAGGCTCGATCAGGCTGCACAGTTCATAACCCCAGAATCCCAAGGCACCACCCGTAAAGGGCAGGTCGGTATTGTCCACTTTTGACATGGTGGCCAATAAATCATCCAGAACTTTAAAAGGGGATTGGTTGCTTTTGATCTGGGTTTCGCCGGTTAGACGATGGGTGATTTTTATGACGTTTTTGTCGTCTACAGTAACCACGACCCAGGGATCAGCAGTAATGATGTCATAACGGTTGTGTTGTTCTTTTTTGAAAGAGGGGGAACAGCTGTCCAGATAACACGCCCAGGGTTGCTCGGTTAAAGGCTCAAAATAAGGGCTGGAATCACTCATGTAGTCCAGTTCAACGATGAATAGCTCTTTCATAAAAGGCATAAAAATCCTGGGTCAGATCAGACGCGCATTCTACCTTCAGAGTGTCATCGGCGCTATGGGCTTTTCGGGAGTTTTATTGGCCGTATAAACCCTCTGTCAACAGTCAGACAGACTATAAGAAGGTGGTCTTAATTCAATAGACTCCCATATTCAGGAAGATTGGCTTTGCCAAAACAAGGATTGTTAACAATAATTTGTATATCAAGGCTAAATTAATGTATAAATGGCTCCAAACAAAAATATTGTAAACAATCCTTATGGCTGAGACGAACACGACAAACGATGCAGTACGTGTCGGAACACAAGCGCAAGAGGTGGCTGGTCTGCTGATCGGGGATATTATCTCAGGTCGTTTAAGTCAGGGCAGCCGGATCTCTGAGCCTGAACTTTCGAGAAAATACGGAGTAGGGCGCGGTCCTCTTCGTGAAGCCATATTGAGGCTTGAAGGGGCTGGGTTGGTTGTGCGTGCTCCCCATGTTGGTGCCCGGGTTGTCACCCTTAATCAGGCAGAATTATCTGAGATATTTGCCGTTCGTGAAGCACTCGAGGGAATGGCAGCCCGCCTGGCAGCTATCCATATGTCCGATCAGCAACTGCTGGATCTGGAGTCTTTGCTGAAAACTCATGCCAGCCATATACATGAGCACAGTGGCCAGTCATACATTGACCAGGAAGGTGACCTGGATTTCCACTATCGAGTGATCAATGGTTCCTGCAATCAAAGACTGATCCGTTCACTGTGTGATGAGCTCTATCACCTGATTCATATGTACCGAAAAACATCGGGTCGTCGTGCGCGTCCCGAAGAAGCGTTAATCGAGCACCAGATGATATTTAAAGCCCTTAAGGATCGTGATGGAGAGCTGGCTGAAATGCTGATGCGCCGTCACATAGCCCGGGCAAGAAGAGAAATAGAGCAATTTATTGATTCCGATAAACAGTCATGAGCTTGCTAAGTGGATAACAGGCTCGTGATGAGTGATAAGAAGAGAGGAAGTGATATGAGCGATAAAGACAACGCCCTTAATCGACTGATTGCCAAAGAAGGCATTGTTACAGCTCCTGGTGTTTACGATGGTATCTCTGCCCGTTTGGGCGAAGAAGCTGGATTTTCAGCTTTGTATGGCAGTGGTGGTGCGATTGCTCGCAGCACAGGTGTGCCTGATATAGGTCTGCTTACGTTGACTGAAGTAGTGGATCGTGTTCGTCAGATTTGTGAAGCCACTTCACTTCCTGTTATTGCTGATGCCGATACCGGGTTCGGTAACGAAGTTAACGTTAAGCGTACTGTCGAATTGTTCAAAAGTGCGGGCGTTTGTGGCTTCCATCTGGAAGATCAGGAGTTTCCAAAGCGCTGTGGTCACCTGGATGATAAGACTCTGGTCTCCACTGAAGAAATGTGCAAGAAAGTATCCGTAGCGGCCAAGTACGCAGGTAACGTGACGGTCATCGCAAGAACAGATGCTATTGCCGTAACCGGTTTTGACGATGCGATCGAACGAGCCAAGGCGTATGTTGAGGCTGGAGCGGATATGTTGTTTGTAGAAGCGCCCCAGACGATTGAGCAAATCGAAGAGATTGCCAGACAGGCGCCGGGTCCAAAACTCATCAACATGTTCTACAGTGGCAAGACGCCATTGGTGCCCACTGAAGATCTGAAAGCGATGGGTTATCAGTTGATCATTATACCGTCTGACCTTCAGCGAGCTGCCGTTACGGCTATGCGTGAAGTGCTCGAGGTCATCAACCGTGACGGCAACAGTGGTGCCATTGCTGATGGCATGATGACCTTCCAGGAGCGTGAGCTGCTGGTTAAGACCAAAGAATTTCTTAATCCCTGATTGTCCGGTCGGGCAAAAAGTTTATCACCACAATGAGTTAGGTCATCTACCTGAGAAACTCATTCAATAAGAAGAACGGAGAACTATCATGGCAGAGAAAAAATTAAGCGGTGCTGGCCTGCGTGGTCAGTCTGCTGGTGAAACCGCACTGTGTACAGTGGGTAAAACCGGTTCAGGCCTCACTTACCGTGGCTATGACATCAAAGATCTGGCCGATAAAGCTGAATTTGAAGAAGTTGCCTATCTGCTGCTTTATGGCAAGTTACCCAACCAGACTGAACTGGACGCCTACAAAACTCGCCTGATAGGTATGCGTGCACTGCCAGATGCTCTGAAAGTGGTTCTGGAACAGATTCCAGCGGATGCCCACCCAATGGACGTCATGCGAACTGGCTGCTCTATGCTGGGTAACCTGGAAACTGAAAAAGATTTTTCAGAGCAGCTGGATCATATTGATCGTCTGCTGGCCATCTTCCCGGGCATGATCAACTACTGGTACAACTTCAGCCACAATGGCACCCGCGTTAATGTTGAAACGGACGCTGACTCCATCGCTGAACAGTTTCTCTGGACCCTGCATGACAAGAAGCCTGAGCCACTGCACGTCAGGGTAATGCATGCTTCTCTGGTGCTGTACGCAGAGCATGAATTCAATGCTTCTACTTTCACAGGCCGCGTTTGTGCTTCAACCCTGTCTGACATCCACAGCTGTGTAACCGGTGCTATCGGTTCCCTGCGTGGTCCTCTGCACGGTGGCGCTAATGAAGCCGCCATGGAAATGATCGAAAACTGGCGCTCTACCGATGAAGCGGAAGAGAAGATCATGGGTATGCTGGCTCGCAAAGACAAGATCATGGGCTTCGGTCACGCGATTTATCGTGAGTCTGATCCACGTAACGCCATTATTAAAGAGTGGTCCAAGAAGCTGTCTGATCAGGCCGGTGATGAGTACCTGTATGCTGTTTCTGAACGTGTTGAAGCTGTCATGTGGCGCGAGAAGAAACTGTTCTGTAATGCTGACTTCTTCCACGCTTCAGCCTATAACTTCATGGGTATTCCAACCAAGCTGTTTACACCTATCTTCGTTTGCTCCCGTGTATCAGGCTGGACTGCTCACGTCATGGAGCAGCGTGCTAACAACCGCATCATTCGTCCTTCTGCGGATTACACCGGTCCGGAAACGTCTGAATGGGTAGCGATCGAAGATCGTCCATAAGATCTGAAGCCTGATCGGGCAATACTGTCTGATCAGGCGAATAGAACAAGAATAAACAGTCTTGAGCTAACAATTATAAAGAAGCAGGCAGTCAGTTTGTTTTGACTGTCTTGTTAATACTTTTCGATGAGTTCCTGAAGTTATGAACACTGCACATCGCAAACCATTACCGGGCACCCAGCTGGATTATTTCGACACTCGTGCAGCCGTCGAAGCGATCCAGCCTGGTGCCTATGCAACGCTGCCATATACTTCCCGTGTACTGGCTGAACAACTCGTTCGTCGCTGTGACCCACAAACCCTGACGGACGCTCTGAAGCAGATCATCGAACGTAAGCGTGATCTGGATTTCCCCTGGTATCCCGCCCGTGTAGTGTGTCATGACATTCTCGGTCAAACAGCTCTGGTGGACCTGGCCGGTCTGAGAGATGCTATTGCAGAGCAGGGGGGCGATCCATCTGAAGTTAACCCTGTTGTGCCTACCCAGCTGATTGTTGATCATTCCCTGGCTGTGGAGCACGGAGGCTTTGACGCAGAAGCTTTTGAAAAGAACCGTGCTATTGAAGATCGTCGTAATGAAGATCGTTTCCACTTTATTGAGTGGACCAAAACCGCTTTTAAAAATGTTGACGTTATCCCTGCTGGTAACGGCATCATGCACCAGATCAACCTGGAGAAAATGTCTCCGGTGATCCAGGCCCGTGATGGGATTGCTTATCCGGATACCTGTGTCGGTACGGACAGTCATACACCTCATGTCGATGCGCTGGGTGTTATTGCCATTGGTGTCGGTGGTCTGGAAGCTGAAACTGTCATGCTGGGTCGCCCATCCATGATGCGCCTGCCAGACATCATTGGTGTTGAACTGGTGGGCAAGCGTCAGCCTGGTATCACGGCAACGGATATTGTTCTGGCCATTACTGAGTTCCTGCGTAAAGAACGAGTTGTTTCTTCTTACCTGGAGTTCTTTGGTGAAGGTGCTGTGGATCTAACCATTGGTGACCGTGCCACTATCTCTAACATGACACCAGAATTTGGTGCCTCTGCCGGCATGTTCTACATCGATGAACAAACCATCGATTATCTGAAGCTCACCGGTCGGGAACCTGAACAGGTTGCACTGGTTGAAAATTATGCCAAAACCACAGGTCTATGGGCGGATGATCTGAAGGCCGCAGAATACGAGCGTGTTCTCAAGTTCGACCTGTCTACGGTGGTTCGTAACATGGCAGGCCCATCCAACCCGCACCGTCGTCTGCCAACCTCTGATCTGGCTGAGCGTGGTATTGCTGTTGATCTGGATAAGGCTCAGGCAGAAGAGAAAGAAGGTCTGATGCCGGATGGTGCGGTTATCATCGCAGCTATCACCAGCTGTACCAACACCAGTAACCCGCGTAACGTGGTAGCTGCTGGCCTGGTGGCACGTAAAGCAAATGAGCTGGGACTGGTTCGTAAGCCCTGGGTTAAATCATCCTTTGCTCCCGGTTCAAAAGTAGCAAAGCTATATCTGGAAGAGTCCGGACTGCTGCCAGAAATGGAAAAGCTGGGCTTCGGTATTGTAGGTTATGCCTGTACTACCTGTAATGGTATGAGTGGTGCTCTGGATCCGGAAATCCAGAAAGAACTGATTGAACGTGATCTCTATTCTACAGCGGTGTTGTCCGGAAACCGTAACTTTGATGGTCGTATCCATCCTTATGCCAAGCAGGCATTCCTGGCTTCACCGCCTCTGGTAGTGGCTTACGCCATTGCCGGTACCATGCGCTTTGATATTGAAAAAGATGTTCTGGGTACCGACAAGAATGGCAATGCCATCACCCTGAAAGACATCTGGCCAAGCGATGAAGAAATTGACGCTATCGTTGCTGAAAGCGTTAAGCCTGAGCAGTTCAACGAAGTCTACATTCCCATGTTTGATCTGGGTAAGGCTACAGAAGCTGAGAGCCCTTTGTACGACTGGCGCCCACAAAGTACTTACATCCGTCGTCCTCCTTACTGGGAAGGTGCTTTGGCCGGTAAGCGTACTCTGAAAGGTATGCGTCCTCTGGCAGTACTGGGTGATAACATCACTACTGACCACCTTTCTCCGTCCAATGCCATTATGTTGGACAGTGCTGCGGGGGCTTATCTGCATAAGATGGGCCTGCCGGAAGAAGATTTTAACTCCTACGCGACACACCGTGGTGATCACCTGACCGCTCAACGTGCCACTTTTGCCAACCCGAAACTGTTGAATGAAATGGTTCAGGAGAAGGGTGAAGTGGTTCAGGGCTCTCTGGCTCGTGTTGAGCCTGAAGGCAAAGTCACTCGCATGTGGGAAGCTATTGAAACCTACATGGAACGCAAACAGCCGCTGATCATTGTGGCGGGTGCTGATTATGGTCAGGGCTCATCTCGTGACTGGGCGGCGAAAGGTGTTCGTCTGGCCGGTGTTGAAGCCATTGTTGCCGAAGGCTTTGAGCGTATCCACCGTACCAACCTGGTGGGTATGGGGGTTCTGCCTCTGGAATTCAATGAAGACACTACCCGTAAGACTCTGGGTTTAGACGGTACAGAAACTTACGACGTTATCGGTGAGCGTACGCCAAGAGCAACACTGACTCTGCTGATCCATCGTCAAAACGGTGAAACGCTGGAAGTGCCTGTTACTTGCCGCCTGGATACGGCAGAAGAAATTTCTGTTTATGCCGCCGGTGGTGTATTGCAGAGATTTGCCAAGGATTTCCTGGAGGGCAAATAACTATGGTTTTAACTAGGTCACATGTCCCTCAGATCAAGGTACCTGCTACCTATATTCGGGGGGGGACCAGTAAAGGTGTCTTCTTCAGTCTGGAAGATCTCCCTGAGCGCGCGCAGGTTCCCGGCGAAGTCCGGGACAACCTGTTACTGCGAGTGATTGGTAGTCCTGATCCTTATGGTAAGCAGACCGATGGAATGGGTGGTGCGACTTCCAGTACCAGTAAAACCGTTATTCTGTCGAAAAGCAGCCAGCCTGATCATGATGTTGATTATCTGTTTGGCCAGGTTTCCATTGATAAGCCTTTCGTCGACTGGAGTGGTAACTGTGGCAACCTGACAGCCGCTGTGGGTGCTTTTGCAATCAGTAAAGGTTTGGTTGACTCGGGTCGTGTACCCGAGAATGGTATTTCCGTAGTGCGCATCTGGCAGGCCAACATCAAAAAGACCATTGTTGCTCATGTGCCTGTCACTAACGGAGAAGTCCAGGAAACCGGAGATTTTGAGCTGGACGGTGTCACCTTCCCGGCAGCAGAAGTTCAGGTTGAGTTCCTGGATCCGGCTGATGGTGATGGTGCCATGTTCCCAACGGGTAACTTGGTCGATGATCTGGAAGTGCCTGGGGTTGGCACTTTGAATGCCACGCTTATTAATGCAGGTATTCCAACCATTTTCCTGAATGCGGAAGAGCTGGGTTATACCGGAACTGAGTTGCAGGAAGCCATTAATGGTGACGAAGAAGCTCTGGCACGTTTTGAAACCATTCGCGCCCATGGTGCTGTTCGTATGGGGCTCATTGAAAATGTCGATGAAGCCGCAAAACGCCAGCACACTCCCAAGGTAGCGTTTGTTGCCAAGCCTATTGCTTATGCAGCCTCCAGTGGTAAAGAGATCAAGTCTGGTGATATTGATCTGCTGATAAGGGCCCTGTCTATGGGTAAACTTCACCATGCCATGATGGGAACTGCAGCAGTGGCTATCGGTACTGCGGCTGCCATTCCCGGCACTTTGGTGAACCTGGCTGCAGGGGGAGGTGAGCGAAGCGCTGTTCGATTCGGACATCCTTCCGGTACCCTGCGCGTGGGTGCTGAAGCTGCACAGGAGAACGGCGAGTGGACTGCGAAAAAAGCCATTATGAGCCGCAGTGCCAGAGTGCTCATGGAAGGCTGGGTGAGAGTGCCCGGAGATTCTTTCTGATTAACGTAGCTTAACTTCTACTGATACTGGCCATTAACAGGTTCAGGGGGCTCTCCTGAACCTGTTTTCTTTTGTATTACTTATGTTGATATTGCATCGGAGAGCCATGGCCGTATGACTTCGATCCCAGGTTTATAAAGAGCACCTCTACCTTTCACTGTCCTTTAATAGGGCTGGAGCACTTGCTCCATTACCCCCAGGGCTCCCAAAAAAGAAGGGATAGTCTTGAACTTTGGATGGTCAATCATGGGTTGAATGTGTTCGTTGCCGTCCACAGGCATGCCTTTTGGATTGGTATTGATGCTCAGTAGCCAGTGACTGCTGACAATATCTCTGAGGATGTTAAGACCTGGTAATGCTCTGAGTTTTTGTTCTCGCTGTTCTATGTCCCAGGAATCAATCCAGTCTGCTGCAGCTTCGATTTCATGATCAGGACGTAGCATCGATAGATCAAGGTAGGCCGCTTCGCGGCGACTTTTTGCCCAGTGCAGCCCTCCAACCTATGGGAAATACCCGTCATTTTCTTTTGTCTATCCTTACTGACTTTGATCCCGAGAACAGCAAAGGATAGAGC